>JANNAO010000551.1:0-13425 GCA_031384405.1 Verrucomicrobiota bacterium
TCTTCGCCGACGCGCACGAACGCGAGTCCTGGTTGAACGCCGCGAGATTTGAGTGCGGCGATGCGCTGCGTGAGTTCGGCCTGTATCTGAGCCGCGATGAGCCGACCGTCAATGAGGTTCGCCACCGACATCATTCGGTGACGACGTAGATCTTTTGGATCGTGAGAACGGGCGTGTTGATCCAGCGCTCGTCCAAGCCTTCCTGACCGCTCACGATAATGTGGCGACCGTAGTAGCGGCTGATGTCGAGCACGACTGTCGGGCTGTAGAGATAGTTGATGAGCTTGTTGTTCTCTTTGGCGTAGAGGGCGAATTCTGTCGGAGCTTGGATGCTCACGCTGCGACGGACGATGCCTTCATGCGACACGGTGCGCGGAACGAGGATTTCCTCGATGACTGCGGGAGGTGCGGCGGCAGTGGGGTTCACGGCGACAACGGGCGTGGGTTCTGAAACTATGTTTGTGTTGTTCACATCCGTCGGAGTCGTCGCAACGGAAGGTTCATTGGTCAAAGATTGTGTCGTCGGCTCAGGTGGCTGGATGGTCACGACGGGTGACACAGCATCAGGCCCTCCGGGTGCTTGTTGGATGAACATCGCGGCCACGTATGCAAACGAACCAGCGGGAGCTTCGATCTGCGTCCAGTTATCTTTCGTGGAAATTTCTTTCACAGCCGCGCCTTGTTCGAGCGTGCCGACGATGCTGTAATTTTCGCCTGCGCCAGAACGGACGTTGAGCTTCTTCGGTTTCACGGTTTTGTCGGCATTGAGATAGGAGCTGTGTACCCAGACATGCGCGCTGGCCGGGTAGGCGATCTTCGCCCAGTTGGACGGCTCGCCTGCTTTCGGCTTGGAGAGAATGACCTGCTCGATGACGGTGACGCTGTCGCCGTTCTGCAATTTGGTGATGACCTCGCCTTTGAAGCTGGCTTTGCCGCGCACGTTGACGTTCTTGCCGGTGATGGTCGCCGCGCCGGGCGACAACACAACAGGCTTCTCGGTGATCGTCGCGGGAGCGGCGGGCTTTGCTGCGGAAGCTTTCGCTTTCTTGGCGGGCTTCTCGGATTTCTTTTCAACAGGCGCGGTCTTGGCGGCGTCCAGTTGTCCATCGGCACGGGCGACGAGCACCACGGCCAACATCATCATACCCAAAATCATCAATGCGTTCTTTTTCATAGCTCAGGAAGTAAAGTTTTTATCTCTGTCGGTGTCAATGTCCGCCACTTGCCGGGTTTCAATTCAGCCAGTTTCACTTTGCCGATCTGTGTCCGCACCAGCCGACGAACCAGAAAATTCTGCGATTCAAACAATCTTCGGACTTCGCGGTTTTTCCCCTCGGCCAACTCAAGTTCGACCACGCTTTCAGACTTTGTTGCCGACAACAACCAAGCGCGTTCAGCCTTGAGCTTTTCGCCGTCGTGGAAAATCCCGTTCGTGAAACGCTTCAAGACTTCGCCGTCCACTTTGCCCTCGATCGTCACCAGATACCGCTTGCGAACTCCGTAACGCGGATGCGTCAATTTCAGCGCGAAGTCTCCATCATTGGTCAGGAAAAGCAATCCTTCGCTCGCGAAGTCCAGCCGCCCGACTGAGTTGACGATCTGCCATTCCTTCGGCAACAGTTCATACACCGTCATCCGATCATGCTCGTCCACTTTGGAGCAGACACAGCCCCTCGGCTTGTGCAGGACGATGTAATGTTTCTTGTGCGCCTTAACGGGTTTCCCGTCCACCGTCACCTCATCGTGCGCGGGATCCATTTTTGATCCCAGCACGCGCACGACGGAGTCATTCACCTTCACGCGACCTTCGAGGATGATCTGTTCCGCCGCGCGGCGAGAGGCCACGCCTGCATCGGCCAGAAATTTTTGGAGTCGTATCACGGCAAAGCCAACACACGATAAAGCCGCCCCACAACTGGTGAACAGTTGAACCGCTCAAATCACCAATCGTAAATCGCCAATCGTGAATATCTCAGGCGTCGGGCTTGGTCTTGCGGAGGCCGGTGATACGGTCGCCATCTTTCCATTGACCTCGTTTTTTGAGGACTTCGATGCGCTCAAAGCGTTTCATGACGTTGCGCTTTCCACCGAGGGTGGAAGCGGCGCGGAGGCTGCGGTGCTGTGACATAAATTTGTATCGGTTAAAGTTTCATCCGCTTTGGCGAAAAGCGGACGCAGGTTATATCAGCCCCCAAGCCGTCTGCCAATGGCTAATTTGGGTTGATACAGGCATCGCCCTGCAGGGGGCGCATTTTGTCACTGCTCCCGGAGCGCGGGGCGATTCCCCGCCCGCAGCGCGTCCGCACTTCTGATGACTTTGTTATTGCCAAGGTGCGCTCTCCATCCACGCGCTGCGACCGGCGACCGGTCGCGCTCCGGGGGCAAGATGCGCCGCAGGGCAGGGCGCGGCCTGTGCATTTTTGGTTGCGATGCGGTTGTTGCTGATCAAACAAACTCCCACTGCTCAAACATCGCGGCTTGACCACAGGGTGAACCCGCATCGGTGATGAGATTCCAAACGGTCGCTTGATGAATACGGAAGCGCCGGCCACTTTTGGAAATCCGCACACCGGAGTAGTCATCAATGAATCCACGCGCGGTGACTTCCGCCAGCAAGCGCGCCCGCTCCTCGCGGTTCGGTGCTTCAGCGGTGAAGCGCGACGGTGTGCCCGTCAATTCCTTCCAGGTCATTTCCCAGAGCGTCAGCGCGGCGCGATTCCCGTAGTTCAACACGGGGTCGGCTTGTGTGCCGTGTGAGACGAGGGCGAATGGAGCGTCGAAAACTTTTCGGGAGAACGTGAGCGGATCGTTTGCAGCAGCCAACAGTTCTCGCCCGGTGAAGTGTTTCAAGCTCCGCGCCAGACATGCGGTGTGCGCCACCACGGATTCGGTTTGCCAGATGTTAGTCATTGGACGGCACAATTTTTAGCCACGAAAAGGCACAAGAGGCACAAAGGAACGGGCAAGCCGAGTTGCGGCGTATCCCACGGTTTCCAAACTTTGTGCTTCTTGTGCTTTTTCGTGGCGATTCATCCGCGTGCTTGAATTTATCCCAGCCCCTCAGTCTCGCCAAGTTTTCCGCTGGCGCGGGCGTGGCGGCCATAGACCCATTCAAACAATGGCGACGCCATGAGCGTGGTCACGATGGCCATCAGCACCATCACAGAAAACAGTCCCGCTTCGATCAATCCTTTTGAGAGTCCGATGTTGAGGATGATGAGTTCCATCAAACCGCGCGCGTTCATCAAAGCACCGACGGCCATTGCGGTGCGATTGTCCTGTCCCGTGGCTCGCGCCGCCGCCCAGCACGCCACGCCTTTGCCCAGACAGGCTGCGAGCAACACGACCATCGCGATGGAGAGCATCTGCCACGAGTTGACCATGTCGAGGCGCGTGTTCAATCCTGAGTAGGTGAAGAACATCGGCAGCAGCAGAACCACGGTGATGGGTTCAAGCTGCTTCTGCAATTCCCGCGTCAACGCGCCGCGCGGCATCGCCACGCCCAAGAGAAATCCTCCGAACACGGCGTGAATCCCGATGGCATCCATCATCCACGCGGCGACCATGAACAACATCAGCACGATGGCGAGAACGGTGTTCGAGAGTTTTCCCTCGCGCTCCACAATGTCACCGAGCGGCTTCAATAATTTTGTGCCGAGCGTGGTGATCAACACGCCGTAAGCAATGCCGCCAGCGATGGCTTTCACCGCCACCATCGTGCCGTCGCCGAAACTTGCGAGCACGATGGCCAGCACGCACCACGCTGCGGCATCGTCAATCGCACCCGCCGCCAGCGCGAGTGTTCCAAGCGCAGTGCCGGTCAAGCCGCGTTCGTAAATGATCCGCGCCAACATCGGGAACGCCGTGATCGCCATTGCTGCGCCGAGGAACAACATCGCTTCCAGCGTCGTGGCTTTCGGGGAAAACAGATTCGGCACGCCAACGAGCCAGATCGCGAGCAGTGCGCCGAGTCCGAACGGCACGATCATTCCCGAAATGGAAACCGCCGCCGCACTCTTCGCGCGACTGCGGAACAATTCAGTTTTGAACTCCACGCCGACGAGGAACATGTAAAGTCCCACGCCAAGTTGCGCGCCGACGTAGAGGACTTTGAGCGACTCCTTGGGAAAGAGTTGCGCCTGCAACTCCGGCGCGAAGTAGCCGAACAACGACGGGCCGAGCAGCACACCGGCGATCATCTCGCCCACGACCTGCGGTTGGCCGATGCGTCGCGCGAGCGAGCCGACGACGCGGGCCGCCGCCAGGATGACGAACATCTGGAGGAAGAACGCAATGGAGAGTTGGGCAGCGGTCATAAATCGGGCTACGGGTTAAGCATTGAGCCACGCGAAGTCAAACCGGCATTTCTTCACGGAATAAGAGTTTGACACACCGGGAGAGGATTCTAATCTTTGCTCACCTAATTTTATGTCTGAGAACATTCCAAACGTCCCGGCTGGCGCGATGCCTCCGAAGAAAGAAACTGGCAAGGTTCAACCTAAGAAGGAAACCGTCCGCATCAATCTGCCGCCGAAGCCGTCAGCGGCGCCGACCATCAAATTGCCCACGCTGCCGCCCGGCGGTCCGACGGGTGCAGCCAGTGCGCCCATCGCTCCTGCCGCGCCGACATCTGCCGCGTCCGCTCCTCCAGCCCTCGCTCCGCGCGCTTCATCCGCACCCGTTGCACAAAAGCCGGGTGGTGCTGCTGCACCTGCCGCGCAACGTCCCGCCAGTCGCCCGGCTGCCGCCGCTGCGACCGTGAGCGGAATGGACAAAACTCTCGCCATCGCCGCCATGATCGCCGGGATCATCGCCGTCGGCAGCGCAGTCTATCTGGCGTTCCTGTATAATATTCCTCCGGCCTGATCGCGCTCGCAGGTTTCACCGACTCACAATCCAATTTAATTTCTATCATGGCATCACCCGCTATTGTCACGTTGACCGCTGAAAACTTTGAAGCCGAAGTCCTCAAATCCACCACGCCTGTCCTCGTGGATTTTTGGGCTGAATGGTGCGGCCCGTGCAAACAAGTCGCGCCCGTCTTGAACGAGATGGCCGACGAATACACCGGCAAGGCGAAGATCGCCAAGCTCAACATTGATGACGGCGCGAACCAACAACTCGCCGTCACCTATCGCGTGCAATCCATCCCGATGTTTCTCGTGTTCAAAGGCGGACAGATCGTCGCCCAGCAAGTCGGCATCGCGGGTGGCAAGCCCAAGTTGAAGTCGCTGATTGACGGCGCGCTCTGAACTCCAGAGTCGGCTGAGTAAGTTTTCGCAAAGCGCCGGGTGAAAATCCGGCGCTTTTATTTTTGTTCAGGACAAATTATCCATGTCGCCCAGTGCCATCATCATCACACCCGGCCAGTTGACCCGGCGCGCGGAACTGTATCACCAACTCTCGCAGCTCACCGCCGCCGGACTTCCCATCCTGCGCTCGCTCGAACAGATCGAACGTCATCCGCCGTCGTATGCTTTTCGCAAGCCATTGCGCATCGCCATCTCTGACATCAACAACGGCAGCACGCTCACCGAAGCACTCAGGCACTCCGGCAATTGGATTCCGTCCTTCGACATCGCGCTGTTGGAAGCGGGTGAGCGTAGCGGAAGGATTGACGCCTGTTTCCGCGTGCTGGCGGATTACTACACCGACCGCGCGCGCATGGCGCGACAGATGATCTCTGACCTCGCGTATCCGGTCTTCTTGTTTCACTTCGCGATCTTCATCCTGCCGTTCGCGGATTTATTTACGGGCAAAGTCGGGTTACCGATCTACGCGCTGAAAACTTTTGGTGTGTTGATCCCCGCTTACTTCATCTGCGCGCTGCTGCTTTACGCTGGGCAAGGCAAACACGGCGAGGCATGGCGATCACTCATCGAACGCTTGCTTCATCCCATTCCCATTCTCGGCTCAGGCCGCCGCGAACTCGCGCTCGCTCGGCTCGCGATGGCCCTTGAAGCTCTCATCAACGCGGGTTTGTCCATCGTGGAAGCGTGGGAACTCGCGGCCACGGTCAGCGGCTCGCCACAATTGCGACGCACCGTTCATGGTTGGAAACCTGCCGTGCTCGCCGGGCAGACTCCTTCGGAAGCCCTGTCTGCTTCCGGGAAATTTCCAGACATGTTCGACAACCAATATCATTCCGGCGAGATCAGCGGCAAACTCGATGAGACGCTCCGGCGGATGCGCCAATACTATCAGGAGGAAGGCACGCGAAAGATTCACGCCGTCTCGCAGTGGGTGCCGCGCTTCATCTTCATCGGCGTTGCGCTGTTGATCGGTTGGAAGGTCATTTCGTTCTACAGCAACATGTGGTCAGAGCACAACAAGCTGCTGAATTTTTGAGGCTGGATTCAACGCAAAGACGCACCCGGATCGGATTGAATAAGGAATCCAAGAAGCCAAGAACGGAAGGAATTCTAATTGCTTCGAGTGCAACCTGACGCCGCCACGGTTTACGGAAACCGAAGGTGGTGGTGGTTTTCGCGCTGCGAAAACCAGTGCCGCGTTCAGCGGCACAACAAGAAATCTTAGCGGCGCGTCAGGTTCGCTGGCCGCCGCCCGCCGATGCGCGGGCGGAATTCTCGCAGATCGAGAACTTCCACCATTCGGAGTCGTCGCCCAATATCCGCCAATCTCCTTCCGTTCCTGCATTCCTGGTTTCCTTATCCATCACCGTAGTGCCCGCAAAATGTTGTTCGCCTCATTGAATGTTTCCCCGTAATGTCTGTCGAACAAATGCCGCGCGGTCACCGATGAGCGCAATCTCGGATGACCCGCTGGCAACCAATGATCATGTCACAAAGACTAGTCCTCACAGCCCTGCTTCTGGCGGCGGGTTGTTTCACCACCGTTTCCTTGCTTCGCGCCGAAGTTCCAGCCAACACCGCATCCGCAGCGGCGGTGTCCATCGCCTCCACGAACTTTCTCGCGCCCGGGAAAGACGACGCAGCGATTGCGTGGTTGGCCGGGCGGGCCTTGGAACAATTCCATTTTCGCCAGCAACCGATCACGGACGAGTATTCGGAAAAATTCTTTGATCGCTACATCGAGGCGTTGGATCCGCAGCGACTCCATTTCACTCAGGCAGATTTGGCCAGCTTTGCGAGCTATCGCACCAATCTCGACAATCTCCTGTTGGCAAGGCCACACAAAGCGGACACCCGCCCGGCTTACGAAATCTTCAATCGCTTCCGGCAACGGCTCAACGAGCGCGTGGCCTACATCAATGAGTTGTTGAAGACGGAAAAATTCGTGTTCGACACAAGCGAACAGATCATCGTCAACCGCAAGGACGAACCCGCGCCGCTCGACTTGGAAGAAGCGCGTCAACTCTGGCGGCAACGTCTCCACAGCGAATATCTCGGTGAGAAGGTGGGCAAGTTTGCCGCCAAGAAAAAGAAGGAGCGCGATGAGGCGGAGGGGAAAAACAAGAAGAAGATTGGCGTTTCTGAAGCATCATTAAAAAAAGATTTAGGCGAATGGAAAGTGCTCGACGGATCCACAAACTCGCCTGCGGACACTAAAATTGATTTTAAGGTGAAAGATTTGGAAGTTACTGACGTTGCGGCCAAGAAAGACGCGGCCAAGAAAACCGAAGCAGAAGAGATCGTTGATACACTCACCAAACGCTACAACCGCATCAGCCACTTCTACGCGGAGTTCGATCAGGACGATGTGCTGGAGATTTATCTCACGTCCCTCGCGCATGTGTACGACCCGCACACAGACTACTTCAACCCGCGTCAGGCGGAGGATTTTTCCATCGGGATGAACCTCTCGCTCTTTGGCATCGGCGCGGTACTCACGGCGGAGGATGGTTATTGCAAGATCACCGAGTTGAAGCCCGGTCCGGCGCAAAAGAGCAATAAGATCAAGATTGGCGACCGCATTGTGGCCGTGGCTCAAAGCAACGCCCCGCCCGTGGACGTGGTGGAAATGAAACTCAGCAAGATCGTCCAGATGGTTCGCGGCCCGCGCGGCAGTGAAGTTCGCCTCACCATCATCTCGCCCGATAGCACCACGGATCGCCGCGAAGTAAAATTGATCCGCGAGGAGATCAAGCTCGACGATCAAGCCGCGAAGGGGAAGGTCATTGATATTCCCGCTGGCAAGGGACAGACGAACCGCATTGGTGTGATTGATCTGCCGTCGTTCTACGTGCCGATGGACTTGAATGGCCCGCGCAAATCCGATGGCGAGAAATCCACCCCGCATTACACCTCCACGGACGTTGCAAAACTGCTCGCCAAGTTCAAACAGGAAAATGTGCAAGGCGTCATCCTTGATCTACGGCGCAACGGCGGCGGGTCACTTGAAGAATGTGTGAAGCTCACCGGCTTGTTCATCAAGGATGGCCCAGTTGTGCAGGTGAAAGACGCGTTGAACCGCAAATTCGTGGATGAAGACCGCGATTCGCGCGTGCAATACGACGGGCCGCTCGTCGTCTTGACCAGTCGCCACAGCGCGTCGGCATCGGAGATTCTGGCGGGGGCGTTGCAGGATTACGACCGCGCACTCATCGTGGGTGATCTCTCCACGCACGGCAAAGGCACGGTGCAACAACTTCAACCCTTGCGCCAGTTCATCACCGAAGACGCAATGGCGAACGATCCCGGCACGCTCAAGATCACGAAGGCGAAATTCTATCGCGCCAGCGGCGGTTCGACACAGTTGAACGGCGTTTATTCCGACATCGTATTGCCATCCATCCTGAATCACGCAAAAGAGATCGGCGAGAAATCCATCGAGAGCGCGTTGCCCTACGACAAGATCGAAAGCGCGCGGTTCGACAAACTGAACGAGGTGTCTCCCTACAAACAGGAGTTGCTGAACCGCTCCAGCGCGCGCGTCGCCAAAGATCGCGATTACGATTACGTGCGGCAGGACATTGAGACCTTCCGCAAACATCAGGCGTTGAATTCCATCGCCTTGAACGAAAAGGCGCGCATCAAGGAATGGGACGAGGAAGACTTGCGCCAGCGCGCCCGCAACAAGGAACGCCTCGCGCGGAAGACGCCAGATCGGATCACCTACGACGTGAGTTTGGCGCAGGCGGAATTGCCGGGGCTGACAATCACGGTGAAGACGAATACGCCGGTCGCCAGCGTCACAGCTCCAGACGGAAAGTCGGCACTAAAATCACCGACCACACTAGAAGATGTAGAGGCTGGTGAGGACGCTGTGCCCGCAGTGGATCACGCACTCGAAGAGACGCAGAGGATTCTGTTGGATTACATCGGACTGCTCGCACGCAAAGGCGTTGCCGCCACCACGCGGTAATTCCAACCAACCATGACTCACATGAAAACTTTTCTGACTCTCGCGCTGCTTGGCGCACTGTTGACCGATCAATCCTTCGCGCAAGGCGGCGCACAGGCCGACATGGTGAAACGGCGCGCGAAGGAAACCGTGAATCAAAACAACGTCCGCCAGGGTGTGCCGCCACCGGCTCAACTCGCGCCTCGCCCGGCCCCGCCCGCGCAACCCGGAGTGACTCCGCCCGTCGTCACGCAAGCGGCGAGTCTCGCCAAACTCACCGCTGACATCGCGGGCTTCAAGCCGAACGCGGTTGCGACCGCTGAACAGAAACAGCAGTTCACCATTGATATGGCGCAATCTGCGCGCGGCAGAAAACCCTCGCTCGGCACGGTGAAACAATTCGTGGATTCACTCTCAGTCGCACTGGCCACGGCAACGCTCACGCCAGAACATCACGCCCGGCTCGCACAGAACATCGAAGGCGTGTTCAACGCGAAGAGTTTTTCCGCGCTGCAATTCGACAAGACCATCGAGGACGTTCAAGCCATCCTCGAAGTCGGCGCGGTGAAACGCACCACCGCCATCAGCGTGGCAGCGGACTTGAAAGCCGTGGGTGCTGAAATCCGTCGCTGACTTTGAATTGAACGTGAGCACCCCGGCACAAGTCAAATGCCCGACGTGCAAGAAACGCGGGGAATGGTTCGCGGGCAAATTCACGCCGTTCTGTTCGCATCGCTGCAAGCTGGTTGATCTCGGCAAATGGTTCGCCGAGGAACACAACATCACGTCGCCGTTGCGCCCGGAACATCTGGAGCACTTCGCCGATCTGCCGCCGGGCGAGCATCTCGACAAGCCGGAGTGAGCACCGGAGTGTGGCCGTCCTCGGCCACAGCAACGCACGCCGAAGAGAATGGCATTGGCGGTATTCAGGCAAAGTGAATCGCGAAGGTTGCTGCCCCGAATGCTTTCGGGGCACTCCTCGCCAAATCTGAGAATCATCAACATGAAACAATTCATCTGCTGTCTGCTGGCGATGGGCGCATTGACCGCGCACGCTGCGGACACAAACAAAACCACAACCATGCAAACTAACACGACTGAACTCGCCACCGTCGGCGGCGGCTGCTTCTGGTGTACCGAAGCACTGTTCCAGATGTTGCCCGGCGTCAAATCCGTCACCAGCGGCTATTCCGGCGGCAAGACCGAAAACCCCACTTACAAAGACATCTGCCAAGGCGACACCGGCCACGCGGAAGTCATCCAGATTGAGTTTGATCCCGCGAAGACTTCCTACGAGAAAGTCATCGAGACGTTCTGGGAGGCGCATGATCCCACCACCTTGAACCGGCAAGGGAATGATGTGGGCACGCAGTATCGCTCCATCATCTTCTACCATTCCGCCGCGCAAAAGGAGATCGCTGAGAAATCCAAGGCTGCGGCGCAGAAAAACTTTTCCGACAAGATCGTCACCGAGATCGTGCCGCTGAAGAAATTCTACAAGGCCGAGGGCTACCACCAGAATTATTACCGCACGAATCCCAATGAAGGCTACTGCCGCGCGGTCATCCGACCCAAGATTGAGAAGTTCGAGAAGAAGCTGAAATAAAAAACCCGCCACTCATCGAGCGGCGGGTTGTTGGAAAACTGTTCGCTTATTTCTCAGCGAGGATCGCGGCGCGTTGAGCGTGATAATCCTGCGCGGTCACTTGATCCGCTTTGTAGCGACCGAGCAATTCAGCCAAACGATCTTGCTTGGTGACGGGCAACGGTGAAGCAGGAGCTTCGATCTTGGCAGGAGCAGGAGTGACCACAACGGCGGGCGACACTGGAGCGACAGGCGCGACGGGTTTCGCTGGAGCAACTACAACCTTCGGCTGTGGCTTGGCGACGGGCGCAGGCTTTGCGGCAGGGGCGGGCGCAACCACAACAGGCGTTGGCTTCGTATCCAGTTCAGCCATCTTCTGCTGGAGTGCGGCTTTCATGCGCTCGGCGGCGGCGGAATCTGCGTCACTGACTGGCTCGGAGAACTCAGCTTTAGCAGGCGCAGCAACCGGCACTTCCACGGGCACGACCACGGTTTTCGGTTTGGCAGGTTCAGCCTTTACCTTCACCGGCTTCGGTGCGACGGGTTTGACCGCTGGCTTAACTACCGGCATCGGCGTGGGCTTTGGAGTCTCGATCACAGGTTCAAGAGCCTTGGGTGCTTCCACGACAGGCGGCGCGGGCGGTGTCTCCTGGGTGTTCAACTCTTCCATCTTCAATCGCAGTGCTTCGCGCATCTTGATCTGCGCTTCCGTTTCAGGTTTGGCGGCGAGCAAGCTGGGCGCAGAAAAAATCATTGCCGCGCCGATGACCAACAGAAATTTCGAGGTTTGCATGTCCTTTTTCTTACGTGAAATCGCGCTGCCACGCAACTGCTTTCCCGGAGACGTTTTGATTCCGGCTGGCAAATCCTCGGACGTCGCGTCGCTGGAGTTGAATTTCCCACGCGCTTCGCCATGATTGCCAACATGAGCACGTCGTTGAACCCCAAACGCACCGTCGCAGAACTCAAGGAACTCCGCGCCCTCACCGGCGACGAGAACGGTGCGCAACGCGTCGCCTTCACACCCATGTGGACGAAGACGCGCGCGTGGCTGAAAACCAAACTCGCCGGACTTCCCGTTGAAGTTCACACCGACGCAGCGGGAAATCTGTGGGCGACTCTGCGCGGCCAGTCAGAAAAAGAACTGCTCATCGGCGGCCACATGGATTCCGTGCCCAACGGCGGTTGGCTGGATGGCTGCCTCAACGTCATGGCAGGTGTAGAAATTCTCCGCCGCATCCATGCGCAGTATGGCGGCAACCCACCTGTGACCGTACGACTCGTGGATTGGGCGGATGAAGAAGGCGCGCGATTTGGTAAAAGTTTATTCGGCTCGTCTGCTTGCTCCGGCAATCTGGACTTGAACGAAGCGCGTGGCCTCGTGGACAAACAAGGCATCAAACTCCCCGACGCTCTGCGCGACGTGGGAATTGATTTCGAGCGCGTGAAAGATTCCGGCAAGGAACTCAGGAACGCCGCCGCCTACATCGAGTTGCACATCGAGCAAGGGCCGGTGTTGCTCGATCTCGATCTACCGCTCGGCGCGGTGCTGGGCACGTTCGGCGTGGAGCGACACGCCATCACGTTTCACGGCCAAGCCGCGCATTCCGGCAGCACACCGATGAATCGTCGCAAAGACGCGTTCCTCGCCGCCGCCAAGATGAGTCTTGAGATTTACCAGATCGCCGAGCGCAGTTGCATCAGTCTAAAGCCTGAAGTCCAAAGCCTAAAGTCAGAGAGCGGCGCGGCTGCCATGACTTCAGACTTTAGGCTTCAGGCTTTAGACTCAACCAGCGGCGTTTGCACCATTGGCTCGTGCACGACCAAGCCCGGCATCGTCACCAGCGTGGTCGAGGAATGTCGCATCACACTTGATCAACGCCATCTCGATGCTGCCAAACTCGCCACGATGCTGGCCGAAGCCAAAGCCGCGAGCGAACGCTTCGCCAAAGAAGGCAACGTGCGCGTCTCGTGGGAACGTCTCTGGCAGATCGCGCCGCGCCCGTTCAACGATGAACTCATCGCCCTGTGTGACGACTCTATCCGCGAGACGTGTGGCAAATCGCATCGCCTGCCGAGCGGGCCGTTGCATGATGCGGCGGAAGTCGCGGCGGCGGGCGTGCCGACGGTGATGATGTTCGTCCAAAGCCTGCACGGCATCAGCCACAACAAGATCGAGGACACGAAGGAAGAACACCTCGAACTCTGCGTGGCCGCGTTCGACAAACTGGCGGAGAAGGTGATGGGTTGGGTGGAGAAGGGGAGTTAACACCATTTCCGAAGTAGCGGCGGGCATCCCTGCCCGGCGGAAAGAAGCGCACGAGCAACGCACGACACAGGAGATTCGAGAGACGCACAGAAATCCATGCCCCTTTCCGGGCGGCAAGGATGCCGCTACAATCGCGCCGAACCGCCAGTTCTATTTCGGAGTTCGGGTTGAAATGAAATCTGTCCGCCAAAGTCAGCGGTCCGAGCGGACAGGCAAGTTGCGCTTACCTTGGGAAACCGTTGCCCGAATTCATCAACTCTGAACTCATTGGAGGCTGCGGCAGCCATGCGATCATCGTCGCTCGAAA
>JANNAO010000552.1:0-15782 GCA_031384405.1 Verrucomicrobiota bacterium
GAACGCCTCGCGCTGCGAGGCGTAGTGCCGCGTACAGCGGCGCAATCCCTTGTCGCCCGATTCCGCCCGCTCTACGCGGGCGGAGTTCTCGCAGCGCGAGAACTCCCACCACAAATGCTGACCGTCACTTTGAATCACACCCGTGCCAGTGGGTCAGGCAGACGCATGAAAAGGGGCGGACGTCCTCCGTCCACGGGGTTGGATTTAACCCGAACTCCGAAATAGAACTGGCGGTGCGTCGCGACAGTAGCGGCAGGCATCTCTGCCTGCCGTAGAGAGCGGCATCCTTGCCGCACGGAAAGGGGCGTGGATTTCTATGCGTCTCTCGAATCTCCTGTGTCGTGCGTTGCTCGTGGGTTTCTTTCCGCCGGGCTGGGATGCCCGGCTCTACGGCAGGCACGGATGCCCGCCACTACTTCGGAAGTTGGGTTTAATCAGTCACTCCGCCACGCGAGACGGCAAATCTCAGTCTCTTGCGACCTCGCTCAGTGTGAGGCCGTCATCACCAGAACTTGTTCAAGCGTGGAGACGCCATCGCGGGCGCGATCTAACGCCACCATGCGGAGCGTTCTCATGCCTTGACCGATGGCGACCTTGCTCAACTCGCGCGTGCTGCCGCGTGAGATGACGAGCTTGCGGATTTCATCAGAGGCGGTCATGGCTTCGATGATCGCAAGACGCCCGGCGTAACCGGAATTTTTGCAACGCTCACAGCCACGACCACGGAACAGGGTTACGCCATCGAATACGGTCGGGTCCATCAGCAGGTCTTGATACATCTTGGCGGGGTAGGTGACAGGCTCTTTGCAGTGCGAACAAATGCGGCGCAGGAGACGTTGTGCACAGGAGAGAATCACGGACGACGAAATCAAGAACGGCGCGATGCCCATGTCGTCCAGCCGCGCAAACGCACCAGCGGCGTCGTTACAGTGCATCGTGGAGAGAACTTGGTGACCGGTGAGCGCGGCTTCGATGGCGATCTCCGCCGTCTCTTGATCGCGGATTTCTCCGATCATGATGATGTCCGGGTCTTGGCGAAGAATGGAGCGGAGCGCGTTGGCGAACGAGAGGCCGATCTCTTTTTTCACGGGCACCTGATTGATGCCGGGCAGTTGGAATTCAACCGGGTCTTCAACGGTGACGATGTTGAAGATCGGGTGGTTGAGTTCGTTGAGCGCGGAATAGAGCGTCGTTGTCTTGCCTGAACCTGTCGGGCCAGTGACGAGGATCAATCCATGTGGCGCGTCCACGGCGTGTTTGAATTGCGTGAACGTGTCGGGATCAAGGCCGAGTTTATCCAAGCTGGCGGAGAGATTCGACTTGTCGAGAACGCGGAGCACGATTTTTTCACCATGCACGGTGGGCATGATGGAGACGCGTAGATCGTAGTCCTTGCCGCCGACGCGCACGCGCATACGTCCGTCCTGCGGGAGGCGACGTTCGGCGATATCGAGACTGGACATGATCTTGAAACGGGAGATAAGCGCGAGTTGAAGTTGTTTTGGCGGAGGCGTGGCATCCATCAACACACCATCCACGCGATAGCGCAAACGAAGCGTGCGCTCGAACGGCTCGATGTGAACGTCGCTCGCGCGGTCTTTGATCGCCTGCATGACGATGATGTTGGCGAGTTTGATGACGGGTGCTTCTTCGCTGGAAGCGGCGAGGTGATCCAGACTGACCTCTTCGATGGCTTCCTTGACGTTCTCGATGTCAGAGTTCTCATCGTCCACGCCTTTCTTTTGGGCGTCGTTGATGATGTCTTCCATGCTGCCACCTTTGGCGGCGTTGAGGCTGTTGAGCTTGTCGGTGATCGCCTTCTCGGAGGCGATCATCGTGGAGACTTCGAGCTTGGTGATGCGTTTAACATCGTCCACCGCCAGAACGTTCAACGGGTCTGACATCGCGATGAACAATTTATTCTCGAGACGTGAGACGGGAACGATCTTGTGGTTCTGGGCGACTTCTTTGGGAAGGAGGTCCGCGACTTCGGGCGGGATGGTGATGCGAGAGAGATTGATCGGCGGAACGTTCAACACGCGTCCCATGGAGACGGTGAGGTCTTGTTCGCTGACGTAGGATTTCTCGGTGACGAGCTTGATGAAGCGCATTCCTTCGCGCTTCTGTTGTTCGAGTAATTCCTCGACCTGCTTGCTGGTCAGCAGGCCGTCTTCAACGAGGGCGTCCGCGATGCGTTCGCCGAATGATTTTACAGGAGGCATGTTATCTAAAAACTTTGCGGAGGTTTTTTACGAGATCCATCGGCGGCACGAGATACCAGAGCAACCGGTTGTTCGTGGCTTCAGCGAGTTCTTTGGCCGCCTGTTGATTGAAGGGATTCGCAGTCGCGACCATGATGGATTTGCTCATGCGATCAAACGGCAGCACACACCAGCGCCGGCACGTTTCCACCGGAAATGTCCGCGAGAGGTCAATGTCCAGGTCGTACTTGTCCAACGGCAGATAGGCGACCCGCGTGCGGTCGCTCAACAACTTCAACGCCACGTCCGCCACCATCACGCCCTTGTCGGCGATACGCTGGATGAACGGTTCGATCACATCGGCGGTGGATCCTTCCAGGTCTGTCACAGGCCAGCAAACATCGAAGTCAGATTGCGCGATGAGTTTGCCGTCCACGAAAATCTTCTGCATCTGCTTGCGGCCATCATCCACTTGGGATGCGGATTTTGATCCCATCCGTTTGATGAACCCCGTGCTGCTTTCAGCCGCGCGCCGGAAGACGGCTGTGTCGGTGATGACGGGTTGGTTTGCGGCGGAAGATTTGACCTCGATCTGTCTCAACGCATCCTGAACCTCCACATCATCGGGGTTGTTCTGAAGGATGGTTTCGTATTCGAGAATCGCGGAGGAAAACTGGCCAGCAAGCATGTACGCCTGCGCGATGCGCTTGGCGGTGCTGGCAACGTCGGTGTCGCGACCGAGCTTGCTGTAAGCTTCCTTGAGGATTTCGAGCGATTGATAGTCCTGTGGCTGTGTTTGGGTGATGACCTCAAACATCTCAATCGTTTGTGCCAATTGGGCTTCCTCGCCCGGAGTGAATGTCGTTGCCATGTTATTCAAAAGCCTCCGCTGTCTGAACGAAACTTCGGGAACAGCACAACAGGGCAATGCTCACTTAGCAATCCTCCGGCCAATCATTGCGCCGCGACTTATCGAGAAAACTAGATGGGTCGCCACCGCCATTCTCCCTCGAAGAGAGACACTCTTGTCCTGTTTCAACACGTTTTGGAGCGGCGCAGTCGCCACCGCATCAAACATCAGTTCGGCAAGTGGAACTTTTTGCCTGTCGTGCTAAGAAATTATTGCCCACTCTTTCCACATGAAACCCATCCTCATCGCCGCGTTGCTGGGAAACATCATCGCTTCAACCGAGCAACTACCCGCATCCACTGCAAACACCAACGCCAACCAGACGATCCTCACCCCATTTCTCTCCGCGCCCTTTCCGCATGCGAGCCGGGCTGGCGGTCACAAATATATGGAGGAGCTTTTCCCGGCGGACAAACATTACTCCGACAGCACGGTGGCGATGGTTGTTCCGGGTGAGTTTGAGGACCGAGGTTCGGTGGACTTCGTGGTCCATTTCCACGGTTGGCGCAACACGGTGGCGGGCACGCTGGAACAGTTCAATCTACCAGAGCAATTCACCGCGAGCCGACGCAACGCCATCCTCATCGTGCCCGAAGGCCCGAGCAACGCGCCGGATTCCTCCGGCGGCAAACTCGAAGACCCCGATGGTTTCAAGCGCTTCATGGATGAAGCCATCGAGGTGTTGAGAAAGCGCGGCGCGATCAAAATAAATTCCTCCGCCGGAAAAATCATCCTGTCTGGTCACAGTGGAGGCTACAAAGTCATGTCGTCCATCCTCGAACACGGCGGACTTGCGGATTCAATCAAGGAAGCGTGGCTCTTTGACGGACTGTATGGACAGGGCGAGAAGTTCTTGGCGTGGTCACAAAAAACCGGCGGACGCTTGCTCAACATCTACACGGACACTGGCGGGACAAAAACTCGCACGGAAGAAATGATGGCCGAACTCAAACAACGCGGGATAAAATTCCTCGCGACCACCGATCTGGCGGCCACGCCACAGGGATTGACGACGAACCGATTTGTTTTCCTCCACTCCGACATGACCCACAACGGCGTGATCATGACACGGAGAACGTTTCAAAATTTTTTGGAGACAAGCTGTCTTGAGAAGTTATCCGGGGATTGAAGCGACGCGCGCACCGAAGCCTCCCTGACTTTAGACCCGAGACTTCAGACTTCAGACTATTTCACGGCTGACTCGTGATCTTCTGCCAGTTCACGCCCTGAGTGCCTGCGTAAATGGCGAAGGCGCGTTCGTTCTGGATCAACACCGCCCGCACGACGCTTGAGTTGTCCGCGTAACCAAGACTCAACACGGTATCCGGGATGATGCCGCCTTTTTTGTGCGCGTAGATCAACGCGAACAACGCCTGTGACAGCGCAGAATAAGGCAGTTCCTTGTAAGCACCTTCGAGCGAATCTTCCACGGCGTCGGCCACGAATTCCAGTTGATCCACCAGATGCGGAAACAGCGGCGCATTGATCTGCGTGAACTCCAGTTTCCACTGCGGCAACTGGCGCAACACATTTTCGGCAACACCCGGCGTGATGCTGGCGGCACCGTTGTTCACAAATTTGGCGATCTCTGACATGCCCGCAGTCTAACTAAACCGCCCGCACATCAAAGGGGAAAATCAAAAGCCCGAAGTTCGACGCCACTGAATCGGGAGATTCCCCGCCGAAAACAGCACTTGCAATCCGCACCGTCTTTCGTAACCTGACGCCGCTCTTCGAGGACGCGAGCGTAGCTCAGTTGGTAGAGCATCACCTTGCCAAGGTGAACGTCGAGGGTTCGAATCCCTTCGCTCGCTCCATTTTCCCCGGTGCTATCCAATCCACCTGCCCATGCCGAACCATCCGGCAATGATCTCCAGCGTATAAATCGTAATATTTCCCAATCCCGTGCGTATGGGTTTTACCTGCAACAGGAGGATCACCACAATGAATCCGAATCTTGCCAGATACAGGTAAGTTTCGCGGCTCATGCCGACAATGATTCGCATGATGTGTGAACCGTCGAGTGGAGGCACTGGGATGAGGTTGAAAAAGCAGAGCAACAGGCTCAACCCTGCGCTTTGAAGTAGAAACTCCACTAGGCTCGGCGCACCCGCAAGAAGGCTGACGCGAGCCAGCCCCACGAGCACTACCGCAAGCAGTAGGTTCATCCACGGCCCCGCCATCGAAATCAGGATGTCGTCTAACTTTTGATTGCGGAGATTTGCGGGATTTACAGGCACGGGCTTGGCCCACCCGATCATGAACTGGCTTAACCCTGATCCGTTCAACGAAAGAAAAATCATCAAAAGCGGCATGATCACCGTGCCGATAGGATCAATGTGAACCAGCGGATTCAGCGAGCAACGCCCCTGATCTTTAGCCGTGTCATCCCCGCACTTCCACGCCATCCACGCATGTCCCCACTCATGAAACGTTAGCAAGATAACCAATGCGACATACTGCATCAGCCCTTTAATCAATTGATCTAAATCCATTCCACAAAACTAGCCATCCCCAATTCACCCGTCGAGCTTGGAGAGAATGGTAGCCCCACCTGGAATTGAACCGGGATCAACCGTTTAGGAAACGGCTGCTCTATCCATTTGAGCTATGGGGCCAAACGCGAGTGGACAATAACAAGTCGCCGGGCAACTCGCCAGCGGTTTGAACACGACGACTTTAGTGACAGGCAATCCGCAAATCCCAAGTCGCACACCAAATCAAATCGAAACCATGTCGTTGCAATCTGGGCGATTCAATGTCTCGCGGATTTTTGAGGCCAGTGTGACAGGGCTGAATGGTTTCTGCAAAAAACCGCTTTCAAAACTCTCCAGATCATCGTGCCCGATCTCGTCCGCCGTGTAGCCGGACATAAACAGGATGGGGATTGCGGGCTTGTGTTGTTGAAATCGTTGCGCGAGTTCTTTCCCGCCCATCTGCGGCATGATCACGTCCGTGAACACCGTGTAACCGAGATGTCTCAATGTGAGTGCCGCGAGTTGTTGCACCTGCGTCTCGTCTTCGGCAATCAGGACTGTTTCGTTGCCGCGCGCCTTCTTGCTTCTCGCTCTCTTTCTCCGCAATCTGTGCGCGCGTGCAGGACTTGATCAAAAAAATTCAGGCGGAAGCAGAGGAGAGATTGACCCTCTCGCCGGGGCGCACAGCGGCGCAGGAGCTTCCTCGCTTTCGCAACTTCATCAAGCAATCCACTCATCGCCTCAAGCTCGCTCATCAGAACGGACGCGGCGGTCTTGAAGTTTGCCAGACGCGTTCGGCCATCGTGGACTGCGTGATCCGCGCGTTGTGGAACACGGCTTACAACAATCTGACGCAAAGCGCGAAGAACAGTTTTCCACCGATCACGCTCGTCGCGCTCGGCGGCTACGGTCGGGGCGAACTCAATCCTCTCAGCGACATTGATCTTCTGTTTCTCCACGAGGGACAGGTGGCGCAAGGCATGAAGCCGTTGCCAATCTTGGAACGCATGTTGAACGGTGTGTGGCTCACATTGTTCGATCTCGGCCTCAAACCCGGCCACGCCGTCCGCACCGTCAGCGAATGTGTGGATGCCGCGAATGACAAGGATGACGCGCGCCGCATCGAGACGCGCACGTCGCTCATCGAAGCGCGGTTGATCGCAGGCGATGAGAAGTTGTTCGCCAAGTTTCAGAAGACGGTGTTGGCTAAATGCGTTGTCGGTTACGAAGACAAATACATCGAGGCGAGATTGGAAGATCAAGCCACGCGGCGGGCCAAGTTCGGCAACTCGGCCTGTATGCAGGAACCGAACATCAAGAACGGCTGCGGTGGGCTGCGCGATTACCAGAATCTGCTTTGGATGACGTTCTTCAAATACCGCACGCGTTCGCTGGCGGAGTTGGAGAAGCACGAACTGGTGATGCCGCGCGAACGCAAGCAGCTCGAAGCCGCGTATGATTTCCTGCTGCGCGTGCGGACGCAGTTGCATTACCTCGTCGCCCGGCCTTCTGATGCGTTGACCAAAAATTTGCAGCCGAGCGTGGCGTTGGGTCTTGGTTATGGAGATCGCTCGCCCAGCAAGCGCATCGAGAAGTTCATGCGCGATCTCTACACGCACTCGCGCAACATCTACATCATCACGCGCACGCTGGAGCAACGCATGGCGTTCATTAAAGAGCCGCCGGGCCGCCTCGACATCCGGCGCTATCTGCCCAAGGGCAAGGAAGCCGAGCCGGTGGATGGATTCAAATTCATCAACGGCGAGATTCATGCGACGAGCAATCGTGTCTTCCGCGACCAGCCCCGCCGTCTGATGCGCGTCTTTCTCTACGCGCAACAACGCGGCCTGCGTCTTCACTCCAATCTCGCGCAACTCATCCGCAATCAACTCGAGCTGGTGGATCGCGAATTCCTGCGCGACGAACATGTGGCAGAAACGTTCCTCGCCATTCTCAACCAGCGCGGCAACGTCGCGCCGATCTTGCGCGCGATGCACGAGGTGGATTTTCTCGGCAAGTACATTCCCGAATTCGGCAAGCTCACCTGTCTGGTGCAACACGAGTTCTATCACCAGTACGCCGCCGATGAACACACGCTCATCTGCATCGAGCAGTTGGATAAAGTTTGGGAGGCGAAGGAATCTCCTTACGCCGCGTACGCTCAGATTTTTCAGGAAGCGGAACATCCGTTCCTGCTCTATCTCGCGCTGTTGTTGCACGACACCGGCAAGCCGGACGGTCACGGCAACCATTCCGAGATCGGCGCGAAGCTCGCCGCGCGCGTGAGCAAACGCATCAAGCTCGACGGTCCGGGAGAACGCACGCTGGGCTTGCTCATCGAGCATCACCTGCTCATGGCCATCATCTCGCAACGACACGACATGGACGATGCGTCTGTGATCCGCAACGTCGCACGCCAGATCGAAACACCCGAAACGCTCTCGCTGCTCACCGTGCTGACGTTTGTGGACTCACAGGCCACGAGCGACAAACTGTGGAACGGCTTCAAAGATTCATTGCTCTGGCAACTGCATCAGCGCGCCATGCCGCTGCTCACAGGCGGTACCGAGTTCATTCGTGCCGAGGAAAAACAACGCGAGTCCTTGATGAAGGAGGTGGAGGAGTTGTTGCCCACGCCCTTCAGCGAGGAGGAACTCAAGGCGCACTTTGCCGCGCTGCCGTTGCGTTATTATCAGATCCATTCCGCGCGCCAGATCCACGAAGACCTGTTGCTCACGCATCGCTTCATGCGCTTGCAGGTCACGGAGGAAAACAAGCCGCTCGCGCCTGTGGTCAATCTGCACAACGAACCGGATCGCGGTTACAGCGTGGTGCGCGTCTGCACTTGGGATCGCGCCGGGTTGTTCGGCAAGATGGCTGGCTCACTCAGCGCGGCGGGACTCACGATCTTGAGCGCGCAGATTTTCACGCGCACAGACGGCATCGCGCTGGATACGTTCTTTGTCACGGATGCGTTCACGGGCAAGCTCGCCAACGCAGCGCAGCGCGATGAGTTCGAGGGATTGCTCACGCGCGTGCTGGCCGATGACGCGGTAGATTTGCACGCGGTGATCGCGGCGCAGAAGATTTCCCGCGCCGTGTATTCGGCTTACACCGGCGAGCAGATTCCCACGCAGATCGCGTTCGACAACGAGATGTCAGACACGCGCACGTTCATAGAAATTGAAACTGAAGATCGCATCGGGCTGCTTTACACCATCGCTGACACGCTGGCGGAACTGGAGGTGGACATCTCCACCGCGCGCATCTGCACCGAGAAAGGCGCGGCGATAGACAGCTTCTACGTGCGTGAACTGGACGGCGGGAAAATTCTCGCACCCGAACGACAGAAAGCGATTCAACGCCGATTGCTCCACGCGATAAACGCCCTGAGTCCCAAGAGCGAGTGAACTCGACATGATGTCAGAAATTTCACCCAACAACCCGTTGCCCGCACCAAATCCATCCGAGCGACCCACACGGCTGCCTGTTTGGGGACAGTGGTTGATCGCGCTGCTGTTGCTGCTGAGTTTCGTAACAGGCATCGCGATCTGGTGGGGCAAGAACGCCCAAGCAGAACAACTGGTCACGCCGGATTGGTTGCGCGGCGCGGTGATTTTGCACGGATGCTTGAATCCTATCCAGTGCGTGCTCTTTGGAATCTTGCTTTGCCACCACATCCGCGTCGGCTGGCAGATGCGCGCCAATCTCCTCGCCGGGTTCATCATGGAAGGCGTCTTTGGTGGAATGATCCTTACCGGCATCGGATTGTATTACGCACCCGAAAGCTGGCACGACTGCGTCGTCTGGTTGCATCGGGCTTTTGGCGTGGCAATGCCTGCAACGCTCGGTCTGCATTGGCTTACCGCACACTTCTGGATCAAACGCGTGACGGCAAACAAGCCGCAAGACTGACACGCGGCGACGGGCACAGTCGGCAGCCAGTGCAAACCGCCGACAACAAAACGCAATCCACCGCAAGCGGCTGGTTTTTGTTTCCGGCAACTTCTCCCCCGCATCGGAGCAAAGTTTCGTGTGAACTTTCCCCGACTGCATCCTGAACCTGAAATTGAAATGAAAAATTATCACCCTAGTTCAATCGCCATCCTTGTTGCGACCACGTTGGCTTTATCCCTCGCCGATGTCCGGGCCGATGACGCCGCTGGAATCGCCGAACTCAAAAAAGAGATGCAGGCATTGCGCGAGGAAGTCGCCACGCTCAAGGCGGCACGCTCCACGCCCCCAGAGACCGGCACGGCATCTCTTGCCGATGCGCCCACAGGCAGCAGCCTGCTTGGTAAGGAATTTCTGGACGCCAAAGGTCTGACGTTCGGCTTCTACGGCGAGACGAAGTATCGCTTCCCCGAATCCGGCGCGAACAGCTTTGATGCACATCGCTATGTGTTGACGCCCAGTTATCAGATTGCCGACTGGCTCGTGTTCAACTCCGAACTCGAACTCGAACACGGCGGCGTGGATGAGAGTGCCAACAACGGGCGCAACCGCTACAGTGGTGAACTCGAACTCGAACAGTTCTACGTAGACATCCTGCTCAATGAACATTTCAACGTCCGGTCGCTCGGAGTCAGTCTCATCCCCGTGGGCCGGGTGAATCTCTATCACGAACCCACGACGTTCTACTCGACCGAACGCCCTGAGTTGTACCGTGAAATTATCCCGACCACTTGGATGGAGCCAAGCATGGGAGTCTTCGGCATGATAACTGATACGCTAGACTATCAACTTACCGTCGCCGTCGGCATGGAAGACGCCGTCCGCACGGGCACTTCCGCCGCCGATCCTGCCACAGGTCGTCTTGCGGGATTTGCATCGCCCGGGTTCACCGCCACCGGCGGCGCACGCGATGCCCGCCCCAGAATGCGCGCTTCAGATTCCAACAAACTCGCCTACGCCGGTCGCCTTCACTACAACGGCATTGAGGGACTCGACACCAGCACGTCGTTCTACGTGACTGAAATGAACGGCGCGCTTGACGACACGCTCGTGGCGTTGTGGGACATTGAAGCAACGTATCGACTTCCGAAAACCGGCCTCGAGCTACGCGGCGACTTCGCTTACTGGTACGTCGCCGATCCGCAAAATCTCCTAGCCAACCAGAACAACGTTCTCGGTGGTGCTTCGCTCAACGACGACATCGGCGAACGCATGTATGGCTGGTACGCCGAAGCTGCGTATCATTTGTGGCCTGAGGCTTGGCGAAAAGGCAGGGGCAAGGAAATGGACCTCGTTCCGTTCGTGCGTTACAGCAGCATCAAAACGCAAACGGGATTGCTCGCTGGAAGCACCGAGCTGAACAACGGCACTGCGAACCGCGACTTTCTCACCGTTGGCGCCTCGTGGTTCCTGACAACGCGTTTCGTCATTAAGGCGGATTGGCGGCGCAATCTCGACGACTCCGCTGCGACCGCAACTTCTGCCGCGAGCCAAGACTACGTGCAGATGGGTGTTGGAATGGCATTCTGATTTTGGTTTGTTCCTCCGCAACCGGCGCGGTGTTTCGGGCAACCGGACGCCGCGCCGCCTTTTTTATGGCGCGACAACTCAACAAACGATTTCTCCTCTGGCTGCTGCCGGTGGTGTTGCTATTTGTAGCCAACCAAAGCCGCGCGGAGCGTTATCTCACCAGTGATGAGGCGAAGAAACTTTGCTTCCCCCAAGCCGACCGCTTCGAGGAACGCGTGCACCAGCTCACCGTTGAACAGAAGAAAGCCATCGAGAAACAATCCGGCCAGCCGGTTCGGTTGCGCGGGCAGCGCTACTGGATCGCGCACCAAGGCACGAATGTTGTCGGTTTAGTTGTCGCCGACCATGTGCTGGGCAAACACGAGATCATTGATTACGCTGTCGCCCTCGCGCCGGATGGAAAAGTTTTGCAGATCGAGATTCTGGAATACCGCGAGAGTCACGGTTACGAAATCCGGGGCGCGAAATGGCGCGAGCAGTTCAAAGGCAAATCCACGCAGGATAAATTCCGGCTCAATGGCGACATCTACAACATCAGCGGCGCAACGATCTCCTGTCGCAATGTCACCGACGGCATCAAGCGTGTGCTGGCAACGTTTGAGTTGGTGCTGCGTCCTGCTCTTCCTGCTGACCGCGTGCCGGACCAGCCCGCCCGGCCCAAAAACTGAACTCGTTCACCGCAGCCAACCGCTGCTTGGCACGTTCGTCACCATCTCGGCTCACGGTCCTGACCGCGCTACGACTCTGCAAGCCATCTCCGCTGCGTTCGAGGAATTCAAGCGCGCCGATGCCGTGATGAGCATTCATCGCACGGACAGCGAACTTGCTCGCGTCAACGCCAGTGCTGCCACAAACGCAGTGACCGTTTCCCCTGAACTTTTCGCCGGGCTGAAACTCGCGCAGGACATCGCCTCGCAAACTGACGGCGCATTTGATTTCTCCATCCGCCCGCTCGCGGACTTGTGGGGTTTCATCTGGAAACAACATCGCTTGCCGACGACGGCAGAACTGGAGCGCACGCTGCCACTGGTAAACTTCCGGAACATCCAGCTTGAACCCGCGCAACGCAGCGTTCGCTTCCTGAAGTCCGGTGTTTCCATTGACCTCGGCGGCATCGGCAAAGGCGTGGCGGTGGATTGGGCGATAGAGAAACTGTGTTCACTTGGCGTGACCAACGCGTTGGTGAAAGCCGGCGGCGATCTGCGCGTCATCGGCGCACCGCCCGGGGCATCGCATTGGACGGTGCAACTTGAAGACCCGCGCAAAGAAGGCCAGCGCGTGAGCATTTCGCTCCGCGATGCCGCGCTTTCCACTTCGGGCAACTACGAAAATTTCTTCGAGGTGAACGGACGGCGTTACAGTCACATCCTCAATCCGCGCACGGGGCTTCCAGTCGAAGGTATCGCCGCCTGCACCGTCATCGCGCCGACATGTGCGGAGTCGGATGCGTGGGCGACAGCGTTGTTTGTCCTCGGCGTCGAAAACAGTCTGGAACGATTTGGCCCAACCCGCGCGATGCGATTCACCATTCCCTCGATAGAAAACGAAACTCCAGGCTGGCGCATTCACCAGTCCAAGAGTTTCCCCACCACGATTCCTTAGCTGTTAGTTTTTTTGCGCCAGCCTGCTCCCAAGTCAGCGAGCAACAGTGGCTGGCCTGTTTGAAAACTCGCGCGTCAACGAATCTTCCTCTTCCTCGGAAACACCCAAAAATCGAGGGCGAGGACGAGGACGAGACAATCCCCAGTTCGGACTTTTCAAACAGGCTCTAAGAAAATGATGAAGGTTGAGAATCCAAGCCGACCGCCATTTCTGCTCCGATGGATGAGTCGGCATTCCCGCAAAAAACGCTTGCCCTTCGTTTCACGTCCCGACCAGACTTCGTCAGCATCTAACTCACAAAAACCTATGGGCAAAATCTACAACAACATCGTCGAAACCGTCGGACGCACTCCGTTGGTCAAACTCAACAAGGTCACCGCCGGACTTGAAGCCACCATCCTGCTCAAGTGCGAATTCTTCAATCCACTCGGCAGCGTCAAGGATCGTATCGGCATGGCCATGATCGAAGATGCCGAGAAGCGCGGCATCCTCAAGAAAGACACCGTCATCATCGAACCCACCAGCGGCAACACCGGCATCGCGCTGGCTTTCGTTGCGGCGGCCAAAGGTTATCAACTCATCCTCACGATGCCGGAGACGATGTCGCTCGAACGCCGCACCTTGCTCGCAATGCTCGGCGCGAAATTGGTTTTGACCCCCGGCGCAGAAGGCATGAAGGGCGCCATCGCCCGCGCCGAAGCGCTCGCCAAGGAAACTCCGAATTCATGGATTCCCCAGCAGTTCGAGAATCCTGCGAACCCCGCCATTCACTCGAAGACCACGGCGGTTGAACTCTGGGAAGACACGGATGGGAAGATTGACATCCTCGTCGCGGCGGTCGGCACAGGCGGCACGATCACTGGCTGCTGCGAAGTCATCAAGCCGAAGAAAGCTTCCTTCCAAGCCATCGCTGTTGAGCCGAAAGATTCACCAGTCATCTCTCAAACGCTCGCAGGTCAACCGGTCAAACCCGGCCCGCACAAGATTCAAGGCACAGGCGCGGGATTCGTCCCGAAAAATCTCCACCTCAAGGACGCTGCGGGTAACGCCCAGATCGTCGAGTGCGTGCAAGTCAGCAACGACGACTCGTTCGCCATGGCACGACGCCTCGCAAAGGAAGAGGGCATCCTTGTCGGCATCTCCACTGGCGCAAACGTGACCGCTGCCATCGAAGTCGCCAAACGCCCTGAAAACAAGGGCAAGATCATCGTCACCATCGCCTGCTCCACGGGTGAACGTTACCTGAGCACGGCGCTTGCAGCGGACGCGCGCGCGGCGGTCGGAGGCTGATCATCTATAACTTCATCATAACTGCCGGGCGCGGAAACCTGCGTCCGGCAGTTTTTTCATTAACGCCGGATTAACCACAGCTCGGCATGGATGGAAAACTGGATTGCTGGATGAATGGATATTCGCGTGGAGACAATCCATCAATCCAATCATCCAACAATCCGTTTATCAATGTCCTTCCGTGGTTAAACCCGAACTCCGAAGCAGGTTTTTGATTTGGGCGGAGTGTGGCCGTCCTCGGCCACAGCAACATGGCAAAGGAGCCGTAAGAAATTATGCAGCCGCTTGGTTGGCGATAGTTGCTGCCCCGAACGCTTTCGGGGCACTCCGAACGCAACTTCCCAATGTGCCACGGGTTCCCATTTCGGAAGTCGGGTGAAAAACTTCCCGCCCCTTCGTTTGACTCATCTGCCAGCGGTTTGCTACCGTGCGCGTTCCTAAAACCGCATGGAATACAAAGACACACTCAATCTGCCGCGCACGGACTTCGCGATGAAGGCCGACCTCGTCGCGCGCGAACCCGAACGCCTCAAGAAGTGGGAGGCGGCTAATCTTTACGCGCAGATTCAATCTGCGCGCAAGGATGCCGAGAAATTTGTCCTGCACGACGGCCCGCCCTTTGCCAACGGCGATGTCCATATCGGCACCGCGCTGAACAAGATTCTCAAGGACATCATCATCAAGTATCAGACCCTGCGCGGCAAAAATGCGCCTTACATCCCGGGCTGGGATTGTCACGGACTGCCGATCGAGTTCAAGGTTTCGCAAGAGATGCGCAAGGCTGGTGACACTTCAGCCGATGCCGTCACGATCCGCAAAGCCTGCGATGCCTACGCGCGCAAATACATTGATCTCCAACGCACGCAATTCAAACGGCTCGGTGTGCTAGGCGATTGGGAAAATCCCTACCTCACGCTGAACAAGGAATACGAAGCGGACGAACTGCGCCTGTTCGCGGACATCGTGGAGAAGGGTTTTGTTTATCGCGGCAAGAAGCCGGTGTATTGGAGCATCCCGTGTCGCACCGCGCTTGCGGAGGCTGAAGTCGAATACGCAGATCACGTCAGCCAGAGCGTGTTCGTGAAATTCCCCGTTGTCGGTCGGCCCGGCGTGAACATTGTCATCTGGACGACCACGCCGTGGACGTTGCCGGCGAACTTGGCCGTGGCCTACAACTCCACCTTCAGCTACTCGCTCGTGCAGGTCGGTGAGGAACAATTCATCGTGTCCGCGATGCTGCTTTCCGCCGTCGCTGAGAAATGCGGCTGGCAGGATTACCAGATCGTCCGCAGCCTTGATGGTGAGCATCTCAAGTCGCTCGAATACCAGCATCCGTTCTGCAATCGCACCGGAAAACTTTTCTCCGGCGACAACTTCGTCACGAACGACACCGGCACAGGCTTTGTTCACATCGCGCCCGGCCACGGTTTGGACGACTACAACATCGGTCGCGCGAATGGCCTGCCGATTTACTCGCCGGTCAACGACGACGGCGCGCTGGCGCACTCAAGTGAATTACCCGTGGAACAACAGATGCCTGCGGAATTGCTTGGAAAATCCATTCTCGCCAAGGCTGGCAAGAGCGAGGCGAACGAAGCCGTGCTCGCGTTGCTCACGCAAAAGAATGCGTTGCTCAACCAGGAAAACTACACGCACAGCTACCCGCATTGCTGGCGCAGCAAGACGCCCGTCATCTTCCGCGCGATGGATCAGTGGTTTATTGGGCTCAATAAACAATTTGGAGAGGCAAGGTGGGAAGACGCCATAAGCTTTCGCGAAGCCGCACTCGCCGAGATCGATCGCGTGAAATGGATTCCA
>JANNAO010000579.1:0-2414 GCA_031384405.1 Verrucomicrobiota bacterium
GAACGCCGTTCTCCACGGCACGAAACGCGGCACTGGCGAGATGCTGCCATTGCGATGCCTTCTCGCCAAACCAACCGTCGTTGGTGAGGTTCACCATGAAATCTGTTTCGCCATCCACATGATCGCGGACGTGATGCGGGAACGTGTCTTCAAAGCAGATGAGCGGCGCGGCTTTCACTTTACCGATCTGGAATTGGTTGATGCGTTTTCCCGAAGTGTAGCTCCCAGTGATGGGCGTGAACCATTTTATGAAGGGCAGGGCATCCACCAGCGGAACGTATTCGCCAAAGATCACGAGTTGACGTTTGTGATAGCTGCCAGCGAATTGCCCGGCGGGATTGAAAAGATAGGCTGCGTTGAAAATATCGTAGCGGCTGTCGCGAGTCGGATTGGTTTTCTCCATCACGTCGTCCGTGCAGAACATCATCCAGACGCCATGTCGCTGGATGAGATTGGTGATGGCGGCAAAACTTTCGTCGGTCAGTTCAGGCAATGCGGCTTCCGGCCAGAGCAATAGATCAGTTTTGTTGGTCAATGCGCTTTCGGTGAGAGCGAGCAATTGCTTGAAGCGATTCGTGTTCTCGGATGAATCCCAGATCATCGTTTGCGGGACGGCAGGTTGGATGAAGGTCACACGGATTGAATCCGTCGCATCCGTGGCGTGACGTATCCGGGACATTCCGTTGACGAATAATCCAATGACGACAAGCACGGGCAGAATCATGACGCTCATCCAGACGTAGCGTGTGGTTGGATTGCGAATCATCGCTCGCACTGCGGAAAGCAAACTCAGTGAAACCCACACCACGAGAAACGAAACGCCATAGACGCCAGTGACCGATGCGATCTGGATGAGTGGCGTGAGTTGCCATTGTGAACTGCCAATCGTGTCCCACGGAAAGCCGCTCAGGAATCGCGAACGGATCATTTCCAACGCCACCCATGTTGCCGCGCCGAGCAGTGAGCTTCGGAATCGTTGCGACCAATTCTCATTCCTGAGTTGTCCAGCCATCAACCAGACCCATGCAGCGGGATAGATGGCGAGGAATGCGCTCAATGCAACCCAACCGAGGATCGGGAATCCTGTCACCGGAATCTCAAGCAGCCACGAAAGCGTCGGCAACCAGAAGGCGATTCCTGCCACGTAGCCGATGCGCAATGATTCTCGCGGTGATTTGTCGCTCGCGCAGGCGAGGATCAACGCCGGCGCGATCCACGCAAGACCTGCGATGTTGTAATTGGGAAACGCCGCCGCCAACACGAGTCCCGCCAACGCCGCGTGAAAGCAGCGATTACGCAGCAGGAATTGGATGGACGAATTTTTCAACCGCGCGAGCTTGGCGAAATTGAATCGAAACGCAAGCCGCAGGGTGATGGTTGGAGTTCAAACTTTAGTTTGTCGGGGTGTGGCAAGATTGTTGGGGACAAGTTAAAGCTTGAACTCCAACTTGGCGAGCAGAGTGCCGCGCACCTTGAGCGTCTCAAAAATTCCACTCGAAGGCGACTGTGACGGCATGAGTTTCCGAGCGTCCGAGATGGATGCGGTCTGGCACAAAGCCGTCGTCCACGCGCAAGTGAGTGGGGGCGGCGTTCAGATAGTGATAGCCGATGTTGAGCGCGGTCTTCTCGCTGAGTGCAATGCGGAATCCGCCGAACACCTGCCAGACAAAGACGGTGTCGGTAGCAACATCGTTCATCCGGGTTCCTGAGATCATAATGTCATCTCCGGTCAGCACAGTGCTGGCCGCGCCCGCGCCCGCTCCGACATAGGGCGACACACGATACTTGTTCGGGAGATTGAAGCGGCCATTCAGCATGAGCGGGATTTTGGCAAATGTCCCATTAGCTTCGCTTGCGCCCGTGATGCTTTCAATGTTGTTGGCGGTGACGCCGGTTTCGATTTCAGCAGCAAACCAGTCCGTGAAACCATAACCAGCCCTGAAGCCAAGCCGGATGCCGGGATCAAACGAAATCTCGGCGTTGGGCGCGAGTGTTGCGCCGAGGTATTCATTGAGTAAAACATCTTTGGCCGCGACCAGACCGGCATCCGCCTTCATGTAGAAGCGGTCTTGTTGAGCCAAGATTGTTGAAGTCTGCATCAAAGTGAGGACGCAAGCGGCGATGATGGAGTAGAACAGATTTTTGGTTTTCATTAGTGTGAGCCTTTCGCCCCGTTTGACGGGTCTGGTGAAAGATTGTTCACTTCTATTACAAGTAAGCGAGGCTCGGCGCAACTTAGTTGTAGCTTCTGGGTGCGATTCAAAGTGCCGGTCAGCATTTGTGGTGGGAGTTCTCGCGCTGCGAGAACTCCGCCCGCGTAGAGCGGGCGGAATCGGGCGACAAGGGACTGCGCCGTTGTACGCGGCACTACGCCTCGCAGCGCGAGGCGTTCCACCACCTGACCGTCACTTTGA
>JANNAO010000587.1:0-6582 GCA_031384405.1 Verrucomicrobiota bacterium
GCGTTGCCGGAATTGATCGCGGTGTTGGAAAGGGGTGAGTTCTTGGTATTGACTACTCGACGTGGGGTGCGGGCGGGCGTCCAGCCATCACACGCGGCTCGCCTTTAGAAACCGTTCACGCTTGGTGTAATCCTGATGGACGGATTCCACCGTCCACTGTTTCGCCGCAAAAACATCACCGATGTCCTTCGCCTGGCCCTCGCCAAATTCAATGATGATCTTGCCGTTGGATTTCAGGAACGCGCCCGCTTCAGTCGCAAGCCGCCGATAAAAATCCAATCCATCTGCGCCGCCGTCCAGTGCGCCGCGCGGATCGAAGTCCCGAACTTCCGTCTCCAACGTGGCGATCTCGTCACTGGCGATGTAAGGCGGGTTGCTCACGATCAGATCAAACTTGTCGTCGCCATTCAAAGTTGCGAACCCATCGCCGCAACGGAACTCGATGCGATCACTCACGCCGCAGGCTGTTGCGTTTTGTTTGGCCACGGTTATCGCATCCGCCGAAACATCAAGAGCCACAAGCCGCGCCGTCGGGCATTTGGCGGCGATGGCGATGGCGATGCAGCCGCTGCCGGTGCCGAAGTCGAGGCAAGTTGATGGTTGTGGGTTGATAGTGGATAGAAACTGCCAGCCGAGTTCGGCGAGCAACTCGGTCTCTGGGCGAGGAATGAGGACGTGCTTGTTGACGAGCATTTCCAGTCCGCAAAAGGAGGTCGAGCCTATGATGTGTTGAAGTGGTTCGCGTTGAGCGCGACGCATGACGGTGGCGCGCAAGGCATCGAGTTCAGCGGATGAAAGAACGCGCTCGAAGTTGAGATAAAGTTTCATGCGCGGCAGCTTGAGTTGATGAGCGAGCAACAACTCGGTCTGCAAACGCGGCGAGTCCACGCCTTTCTTGGCGAGGAACTCGGAACTTTTCTGGATGACTTCAAGCACCGTCACGCGCGCAGTCTAGGTGCGACGGACGCGGTTCAAAGCCAAAAGTCTGGATGAGTGGATTGGCGGATAAGTGGATGGCGCGCTCAGTCATCCAATAATCCATTGAGGCTCTTTCAAAACTGTAGGCGACGAGGTAGCAAGTCGTCACCGGCCAGCACTCCTTACGTCGTGCCCTACAAGTTTTGGAAGACCCTCCATTCATCCAACAATCTAATCATGTCTGTTTCCATCCGTGGTTGAACTGCCGTTGTGTATGCCTTGCCAAAAAAACAGGAGCGTCGCTTTCACGACGCTCCTGCCCAACCCCACCCAACACTACGCTCAATGGCGTAAAGTGATCTGCGCGTTATTCCGCCAGCGCGAGCAACTCGCTCGTGCGCTCACGGATCAACGCTTGCCGTCCGGCCACTCGCCGCGCAGCAAGTGCCTTCTCGGCAAAGAGCGCGGGCAGCAACAGCAGCGGGAACGGCGTGAGCCACACCAACGCCACCGCGTCATTCGCCGCGCGGCGCAGGAGGACGTTCGCCTCCAGATTCGTGGTGCGCGCCAGTTCAGTGGCGAGCAGCTTGTCCTTCAACCGATCCAGTTCCGTATCCAACGCTCCGCGAAACGCGGCGGGCGTGGTCGTGGCGACGATGGGCGGTGTGAACCGTGTGTTCTCCGCGAATTCCGTCGGCACTGTATTATTTCTTGTCTTCATCTCTGTTTCCTTTCTCAGAAAGTTTTTCGTCGTATGTGTTCAAATAAAAACCCCGCGATTGACTGGCAATCGCGGGGTTTTTGGAAAATTGGTTAAAACGTCTCTTAATTCTCGCCCGCGATGCCAGAAAGCCAGGAATGACGCTGGCAAGTGGATACATATCCACTCATGGGCGTCATCGTAGTTTTAATGGTTGCGGTCATCATATTCCGTCGGGCGTAGTAGAAGATATTCCAGCCACGTTGTCAAAACTTCATTTCAGGACGAACGCTTCCATTCGCTTTGAGCGGAGTAGGAGAGGCTTGATTGTGAAGTCTTGAATCAACTGATCCGAAGAAAAAATGGTGCGCATGGCAGGACTTGAACCTGCACACCTTTCGGCACTACCACCTCAAAGTAGCGTGTCTGCCAATTCCACCACATGCGCAACAAGCGGGCATAATGAACCAAATCCCGACCGCTCAAAGCAAGGCAATTGTTCGGCGTGGCGTTTGGATTTGAAAGGCGATGAGTCCAGTCCCGCTGAATGATCGTCCGGCAGAAAAGCTTTTCCGGGTTCGTTTCAAAGACTAGCCTACTCGCGCCAACCGATGAGCACTCGAATCAAAATCTGCGGGATAACCAGCATCGCTGACGGCATCGCGGCTGCCGAAGCGGGCGCGGACATGATCGGGCTGATGTTTTACGAACGCAGCCCGCGCCATGTCTCCATCGCCACCGCCGCCGAGATTTCCCGCGCGTTGTCGCCGTTCGTCGTGAAGGTGGGCGTGTTCGTGAATCCTGACGAGGACACAGTCATGCGCGCCATCGGCGAGTGCGGCGTGACGTTGCTGCAATTCCACGGCGAGGAGACGCCGAAATTCTGCACGCAATTCGGCGTGATGAACATGAAGGCGTTTCGCGTGCGCGATGCCGCGTCGCTCGACGCCTTGTCGAACTACCCGACTGACGCCTGGCTGCTCGATGCTTACTCGCCGGACGCGCATGGCGGTACCGGCGCGAAGTTTAATTGGGATTTGGCCATCGAAGCGAAGAAGCACGGCAAACCCATCTTCCTCGCCGGTGGTTTGACTGCGGAGAATGTCGGTGAAGCGGTGCGCCAGGTTCAACCCTTCGGCGTAGATGTTTCCAGCGGCGTGGAATCCGCGCCGGGCAGAAAAAATCACGCGAAGGTGCGGGCGTTCATTCAGGCGGTCCGAGTGGCGTCAGGCATCCTTGCCTGACGTAGAGCCGGGCTTCCAGCCCGGCGGAAAGAAATCAAGCTTCGGAACAGTCGCGAGCGTTTTCCATTTCCACGTTTTATCCGGGCGGCAAGGATGCACACCCTCTACGTCGGCCAAGGATGGCCGACGCTACAATCCGTGACCGCCGCTTCCAGTCACACCAGCCCTCGCCGCATGTTCGTGCAGTTGAACTATCCCGCTTTTCAGCGATGATTCCCCGTCCGCGACGGCGCGGGTGATTCATGCGTTTCAATCTTATCACGTTTTTTGCCGCGACCCTGCTCGCCGCCACCTTTCAATCCTTCGCCCAACCCATCATCAGCGAATTCATGGCGCAGAATAACACCGTGCTCGCGGACGAAGACGGCGCTTTCTCTGATTGGATCGAGATTTACAATCCCGGCTCAAGCGCAACCAACCTCAACGGCTTTTATCTCACCGACAACAAGACCAACCTCACCAAGTGGCAACTCCCGGCGCAAACGATCCCGGCGGGTGGCTACATCGTGGTGTTCGCTTCCGGCAAAAATCGCGCGGTAGCGGGCGCGCAGTTGCACACCAGTTTCTCGCTCGATGCGGACGGAGATTTCCTCGCGCTCGTCTCATCGAACGGCACGACGGTGTTTTCCAGTTTCGGCGCGACGTTCCCAAAACAATTCCCGGACATTTCTTACGGCCACCAAACTTCCGGCGCGAACCCCACACTCCGCACGAACCAGCCCGGCTATCTCGTATCACACACGCCCGGCGCGGCCAACACCGTCATCCCCGGGCCGCATCCGCTCTATTGCGACACCTCACTCGCGCGCATCGAGATCACCGCGTCGCAATCCGTTTGGGATGGATTGCAGGCAGGCTCGCCCACGACGACGGAAGGTTCGGTCAACGTGCGTTTCCGTCATGGCGACATTGATGTGACGGTGACAAACGTCGGCATCAGCGCGCGCGGAAACTCCAGCCTCTCGCAATATCCGCGTTCGTTTAACATCTCCTTCAACTCGTTCGTGCCCGGGCAAAATCTCTTCGGCATCGAGAAACTTAATTTGAATTCCGAGGTCAACGATCCTTCCGCCGCGCGCTCGAAGTTGTGTTTCGATTTGCATCAGGCCGCTGGTTTGCCCACGCCGTACGCGAACCACGTCGCCACGGTCATCATCGGACCGAACAATCATCGCACCGGGCCGAACGGATATTTCTTCGACGCGGTGCTCAACAACACGCAGCCCGTGGACGACGTGTTCATCAAGCAACGATTCGAAGACACGCGCGGCAATCTTTACAAATGCACTTGGAATGTGAACCCGGCCGACCTGATGTATCTCGGCGCGACGGGCAGTTCTTACAGCAGCCAGGCGCGGTACGAATTGAAATATCTCGGCAACAACGACGCGTCCTACAACGACCTCGCCAGCTTCATCAACGTCATCAACAACACATCGGGCAGCACGTTCCCGTCCGTCATCCGCCGCCACTTTGAAGTGGATGATTTCCTCAAACGGCTCGCGCTCGATGTGCTCACCTCAAACTGGGACGGGCATTGGGGCAACTGGAATAATTTCCACCTCTATCGCGATCCGGGCAGTGGTCGCTGGCATTACATTCCCTACGATCAGGACAACACATTCAGCATCCGCTGGATTTCTCCGCCGTCCGGCAACTGGGCTACGCAAAACATTTACACTTGGGGCAAGACCACAGACACGCCGCTCGTCACGCGCATTCTTGCCGTCCCTGAGTTCAAGAACCGCTACTCGTATTTCATGAACCAGTTGTTGTTGGGTAATTATCAAAACTCGAAACTCAACCCGCTCGTCTATCGCATTCGCCAAAACGAAACCGCCGCGCTCCCATTCAACGATCTCAGCATCACGAATTGCAAATCCGCTGATCGCACCCGCTACAACAGCGCGTGGCCGAACTGGACTTACACGCAATACTCCAACTCGTTCGACTTCGCCCAAGTCGGCGCGAACGGCAACGTTCCGAACCATCATGGCATTACGGAATTTATCACCGCGCGCCGAACCAACGCGCTCAACCAACTCACGATTTCCAACATCGGCCCGATCATTTCACCCATCACCCTCACGCCGCCGTTGCCTGCCACGAACCAACTCATCACAGTTTCCGCGCGCGTCGAGGACGACGTGACGGTCAGCTCGGTGAAGTTCATCTCTCGCTTCAATGGTGGAGCGAGCGTCACCAACAACATGCTCGACAACGGCGTGTCGCCCGACGCGATCTCCGGCGACAAAATCTTCACCGCGCAACTCGGCCCGTATGCGACGCCGGGCACGCTGACCTATTACATCCAAGCCACGGACAACGTGAACAAACCCACGTTCGAGCCGTGGGGCGGCGCGGGCGACACCAACTCGCTCACCATCGGCAGCGCGTTCCTCGGCCTCGCGATCACGGAGATCAATTATCACCCGCACGAACCCACCGGTGCTGAACTTCTCGTCAGCACCAACGCCGACGACTTCGAGTTTATCGAGTTTCAGAATCAGGGCGGCTCAACCATCGCCCTCAACGGCGCGAAATTCATCGCTGGCATCAGTTATACGTTCCCCGCTACAAACCTCGCGGCGGGTGCGCGTGTGGTGCTCGCGAAAAACCTCACCGCGTTCAACGCCCGTTACGACACGATCACAAATCGTCTCAGCACGGTCTTCGCAGGCCAACTCAGCAACGGTGGCGAAGAGTTGCATCTCACAGACTCGAACAACGTGACAATCCGCCAATTCACTTTCCAAGACACTTCACCGTGGCCGACGCGCGCGGATGGCGGCGGCAGTTCGCTCGAATTGATCAATCACGCCGCCGACTACAACGACGGTTTGAACTGGCGCGACAGCATCAACCACGGCGGTTCGCCCGGCGCGACAGGTCTCGCTCAAGCTCCCGGCATCGTCATCAACGAAGTGTTGACCCACACTGATCTGCCGCTCGTGGACAGGATCGAACTTCACAATCCTACCGCCTCCGCCATCAACATCGGCGGCTGGTATCTGAGCGACTCTGACGCGCCTTACAAAAAATATCGCATCGCCAACGGCACGACTCTCGCCGCCGGCGGTTACATTTCTTTCGATGAGACAACGCACTTCAACACGTCTGGCGGCGCGAACACAAATGACTTCCGCCTCGACGCAGCGCATGGCGACGACGTGTGGCTGCTGCAAGGAAACGCGCAGAGCAATCTCGTGGCGTTCGTGGATCACGTCAGCTTCGGCGCGGCGCGCAACGGCGAATCGTTCGGTCGCTGGCCGAACGCTCAAGGCGCGCTCTATTCGATGCTCACGCGAACGTTCAACGCCACCAACTCCGGCCCGCGAGTCGGCCCCGTGATCATCAGCGAGTTCATGTATCAACCCGCGTCCGGCAATCCTGCGCTGGAGTTCGTGGAAATCCTCAACACCGGTTCACTCACGGAGAATCTCACCAACTGGAAACTCACCGGCAATGCGGACTACGCGTTTCCATCAAACACATTTCTCCCGCCCGGCGGCGCACTCGCGGTGCTGTCGTTCAATCCTGCACTCGCGACCAACGCCACGACGTTGAACACATTCCGCACTCACTACGGCATCGGCACGAATACGGTTTTGCTTGGAGCGTTTCTCGGTTCACTTTCTGACACGGGCGACACGCTCCGCCTCCAGCGACCCGACGAACCTCCCGCCGGCGAGCCGACTTTCATCCCAATGCTGCTCGAAG
>JANNAO010000007.1:0-2612 GCA_031384405.1 Verrucomicrobiota bacterium
GAACGCCGGGAGCGCGGGCCCGGCGAAGCGCGCCCGCAGCGAACGATCTACACGCTGTCGGTTGATCCCACCAAAGCGACTCCTGATGATTTGAAACCCAACACGGTGAAGCTCGGCATTTCCGATGGGCGTTTCACCGAAGTGCTGGAGGGTTTGAACGAAGGCGAAATCATCGTGACGGGCGTGATCAGCACCGCCACAAACGCCGCACCGGTGAACAATCCATTCGGCGGCGGCGGCTTCCCAAGAAGGTAAGCATGACGAACGCGTTGCAACCAATTTCCCGGAGCGCGGGCGGTCCCTCGCCCGCAGCACCCTGCCGGACTGCGAGACCCGGAATAATTCGCACGCTTCGCTCGTCACCCACACGCTGCGGACGGGGACCGTCCGCACTCCAAAGTTAAATGAACGCCGTCATTCAACTGGATGAAATCCAGAAGACCTATCACACCGGCGAGGTGGATGTTCGCGCCGTGCGGGGTGTATCGCTCACGATCCAGCGCGGGGAGTTCGTCGCCATCATGGGCGCGAGCGGTTCAGGAAAATCCACGATGATGAACATCATCGGCTGTCTGGATCGGGCCACGGGCGGGCGTTATCAACTGGACGGCGTGGACGTGGCGCAGTTGAACCGGGATCAACTCGCCGACCTTCGCAATCAAAAGATCGGTTTCATCTTTCAAGGATTCAACCTGCTCGCCCGAACTGCGGCGGTGGAAAACGTGGAGCTGCCGATGTTGTATCGGCGCAACAATCTTTCTTCGCGTGATCGTCGGGATCGTGCGTTGAAGTCGCTCGATCTCGTCGGACTTGCGAATCGTTCAGACCATTTTCCCAGCCAGCTTTCCGGCGGGCAACAGCAGCGCGTAGCCATCGCGCGTGCGTTGGTGAATCAACCGGCATTGCTGCTCGCGGACGAACCCACCGGCAATCTCGACACGCAGACGAGCATGGAGATCATGGGCGTGTTCCAGACGCTCAACGATCAGGGCATCACGATCATCATGGTGACTCACGAGTTGGACATCGCGCATTACACGAAGCGCATGGTGGTGATGCGAGACGGACTCGTGGTGAGCGATACGAATGTGGCGAACCGGTTGAATGCGGAAAAAGAGTTGAACCGACTTAAGCTGGCGCAAGCCGAAGCCAAGCTGGCGAACTAAGCAGATGAAAACATCCAACATCCAACATTCAACTCCCAACTCCCAAGGCTTCGCGCATACGGTCTTCATTGGTTGTTCGGAGTTGAATGTTGGATGTTGGATGTTCCCCCACTTTTTCCGATGAGATCACTCGCCACACTTCGCCTCGCTCTCCGCGCCCTGCGTCGCAATAAACTGCGCACGGTGTTGACGATGCTCGGTATCATCATCGGTGTCGGCTCGGTCATCACGGCGGTGAGCATCACCACGGGCGCGACGAAGCAGGTGGAAGATCGCGTGGCGAGTCTCGGGCAAAATGTGATCACGATTTTTTCCGGCAGCTTCACTGGCGGCGGAGCGCGTGGTGGATGGGGCAGCGCGCCGACGTTGACGCTGGAGGATGCGGAGGCGATCCGCACGGAAGTTCCCAACATCGTGGCCGTGAGTCCTGAAGTGCGCGACCGATTGCAAGTGCAGGCCAACGGTCTGAACTGGCGACCGGAGATCATGGGCGAAGGCCCGGATTATCCGCAGATACGCAGTTGGAACATCGCCAGCGGCGAGATGTTCACCGACCAAGATGTTCGCAGCGCGGCAAAGGTGGCCGTCATCGGGAAAACCGTGGTGGATCAGTTGTTCCCCGACGTGGATCCCGTGGGTGAAACGATCCGCGTGCGCGAGATTCCGTTCAAGATCGTGGGCGTGTTCGAGGCGAAAGGGTTTAATCTGTTCGGACGCGATCAGGATGACGTGGTGGTAATCCCTTACTCCAGCCACATGAAGCGCATCTCTCGCACGACGTTCGTGGGTTCAATTCTCGCGCAGGCTACGGATGCAAAAATTGTTGCCACGGCGCAGCAAGACATCACCACTGTTCTGATGCAACGGCGGAAAGTTCGCGAACCGGATTTCACGGTGCGAACTCAACTTGAACTCGCGCAAACCGCCACGGCCACGGCCAAGATCATGTCCGTGCTACTCGGCGCGATTGCGAGTGTGTCGCTCATCGTCGGTGGCATCGGCATCATGAACATCATGCTCGTGAGTGTGACGGAGCGGACGCGAGAGATCGGCATCCGCATGGCGGTGGGTGCGCGCGGGCATGACATCTTGGTGCAGTTTCTCATCGAGGCGGTGACGTTGAGCGCGATTGGCGGATTGATCGGCATTGGACTTGGCTTCGGTGCGTCGAAGATCATCGCGGTGGCGACGGGCTGGCCGACGTTGACGCCGCTGTGGTGGGTGGCGGTGGCGTCGGCTTCCAGTGCGGTCGTCGGCGTGGTGAGCGGATTTTATCCCGCATGGAAAGCTTCCAAGCTCGACCCCATCGAGGCGTTGCGTTACGAATGATCTCAGATGTGGATGTCATTCTGTCGAACACCAACCGAGATACCTCAGTTCGCAAAGGTAGGGCGCGTCACTCCGTGCGCGCCGTTGGTGGGGCGAGACTCCCGGCGATCCGGCTCG
>JANNAO010000014.1:0-6802 GCA_031384405.1 Verrucomicrobiota bacterium
CCAGCTCACGCTTTCTTTTTTTTACGCCTTTGGGGTGTTTTTTTTGGGTTTTTTCGTGGGGTTCTCCAACCTGGCTCTGTTTGGTATGGGCGGGTGGGGGTGGCCCGGCCCCAAACCCCCCGCCGCGTACCAGCGGCGGAACGGTGGGTGACTCAGCGTCCTCGTTGGCAAGCGTTGCGCCGCTGGACGCGGCGCTAATTGTCGCAGCGCGACAATTTCCACCACCTGATTGTAAAATTGCGAAGACTTCCTTGTAGGTGAAGCGGCGTTGCGAATGGATGACGGCGGGATAAAACTTGGTGCTCAACACGCGGCCATCGTCGGCGACGAGAAATTCCACACACTTGGTGAGGCGATCCACGTTGGGCTTGAGCGAGCAAAGTTCGTTGCTCAAGGCTTCGGGCAACATCGGGATGACGCGGTCCACGAGGTAGGTGGAGTTGCCGCGTTTGCGCGCTTCGACGTCGAGGGCCGTGCCGGACTTCACGTAATGCGACACGTCGGCGATGTGTACCCAGAGCTTCCATTGGTCCTGTGAGGTTCGTTCCAGACAAATCGCGTCATCAAAATCCTTCGCGTCGTCGGGATCAATCGTGACGACTTGATGGCGACGGCAGTCTTCGCGTCCGGCGACTTCATGCTCGCTGACCGTCGAGCCGATGGCGCGCGCTTCAGCGAGAACGGGCTTGGGAAAGTGCAGCGGCAACTCGTATTGGCGCAGTACGGAGAGCATGTCCACGCCTTCCGCGTCCGGCGCGCCGAGCACTTCGATGATTTCGCCTTCGGGATTGGTGTTACGCGATTCCCACTCCTGCAACTCGACCACGACCTTGTCACCGATGTTTGGCTTGCGACCTACATCGCGCGGTTCGGACACATAGATGTCCTGCTGCATGCGCGGATCATCAGGCCTCACGTAAAGGAACTGCCGCCCACGTTGCAATGTCCCGACGATCTGCGTGCGCTTGCGTTCAAGAATGCGGATGACCGAGCCAGTCTCCTGCTCAGTGCCGCGATCAGGTCGCAAGCCGCGCGAGCGGACATTCCGACGAACGAGTACGCGGTCGCCGTGGAGTGCCGTGCTGGTTTCGTTTTCGGGAATCATGATCTCCTTGAGTCCCGAATCGTCTGGCTGCAAAAACCCCTTGCCCGCGCGATTGATCTGGAGGCGACCGGGGATGAGATCGGCTTCAACCGACTTGATAAAGCGATCATTCTTCGTGCGCGTGATCTGGCCGGTGCGTTCCAACTGGCGCAGGACGCGGTTCAGTTGCGATTCGCGATCTGGGGACAGGCGCAGCAACTGAAGCAATTCCGGCGCGGTGGCGGGCGCATAATCTTTTTTTGCCAACAATTCTAAAAGTTGATTTTCCATAAACTCGATCCTCTCGCTTTCGTTGTTCAATCGTGACGGTAAACCCGGTCGGGCTGCCGCCAGACTGTGAAGTATTTTAAGTCCAACGCCAGCGCGGAAATCAACATCCTCGGTCACCCATCGGACTAAACTACGGGTTGCGATGCGAATCAAACGATGTCATTTTCAGCGCACGAATCACCCGGCACATCTCGACCATGAGCGATTTCAAATTTGCATGTCCCGTCTGCGGCCAGCACATCACGTGCGATTCCGAAAGCAGCGGTTCGCAGATGGATTGCCCCACCTGTTTCCGCCACTTGGTCGTGCCGCAAGCACCCGCGCCGGGCAAAACAAACTTTGTTCTCACCGCGTCTGAAGTCCAAACACGCTCTATTCCGCTGCCCGGCAAAGCGACCGCGCCAATCGTCCCGGAAACAAAAAAACTTCCACTCGTTGGCATCATCGTCGGAGTGTTGATTTGCGGCGCAGTCCTTGGCGGTGTTGCGTTTTATCTTCAAGGGAAGCAAGCCGCGCGCGATCCGAAGCAGGGCGATCAGACGAACGTTGTTGCCAAACTGGTTGCTCCGACCAACGCGCAACCCATCGTCATTCTTCCACCACCCTCCGCCGATGCGACGAACTGGACGCTCGCGTTGGATGACGCGGTGATTCCTGACGCGCCAGCCAGTGGTGCGGTGAATGGATTTGGTTTTAATCTGGAACGCTCGACGATTCAGGAAGGCAAACTTGATCTGCGACAAGGCGCGAAGTGGCCGCCCGATGTCGGTGTCTCCATTCATTTGTTTGCAAAACGCATCGAGGACATCGCCGGAAGAACTGTCATCATCGAATCAACTCGCACCAACGCGCCCAAAGTCATCCTGCGCTGGAAAAACGATCAAGGCAAAGCGGTGACCAAAGAATTCAAGTCGGGCTACGCGGTGAGATTGGAGTTCGGTCAGGTGAACGGGAAGTGGTTGCCGGGAAAAATCTTCATCGCCACACCGGACGATGCGCACAGCTACGTGGCTGGAACGTTCAACGCCGAGATCAGAAAGCCATCAGCGCCGAAGAAGAAGCCGTAGCGTCGGCCATCTTGGCTGACGTAGAGGGCGCGCATATTTGCCGCCCGGAAACAATCACCCGAATAGTTGACGGCTAAACAATTCAACGAGCCGGGTATTACGAGCGTTTTTTTTCGGCGGGCTAGCAGCCTGACTCTACGGCAGGCAGAGATGCCTGCCGCTACATCGCTTCTCAAACCTCGATGCCGTAAGCCTTGATCTTGTTGTAGAGCGTTTGACGTCCGATGCCGAGGCGTTTGGCGGCTTCAAGTTTGTTGCCGTTGGTTTCCTTGAGCATGTTGACGATGGCGTTGCGTTCCACACCTTCGAGCAATGTGAAATTTGTGTCCTGTGATTCCGCGCCATCAGGCTTGGAGCGGGTGATCGAGAGATCGGCACCGTCAATCATCTCGCCTTCGGAGAGCAACACAGCGCGTTGAATCTCGTTTTGCAACTGACGCACATTGCCCGGCCAATCAAAGCCCGTGAGCCGATCCACTGCGGATTGCGTGAAGCCTTTGATCGTGCGATTGGCCTGACCCGCGAAGCGCTTCAGGAAAGCAGTCGCAAGCGGCATGATGTCATCGCGACGTTCGCGCAGAGCCGGAAGATTCACCGAGATCGCGCTGATGCGGTAATACAAATCTTCGCGCAACTTGCCGTCCTTGATGGCTTCTTCGGGATTGCGGTTCGTGGCGGCGACGAGACGGCAGTTCGTTTGATAATCAGATTTGCCGCCGACAGGGCGCACCTTTTGATCCTGTAACACGCGCAGCAATTTGCTCTGCGTATCAATGGGCATCTCAGAAATTTCGTCCAGGAACAGTGTGCCGCCTTCAGCCTGACGGAACAAACCTTCGCGATCAGCATGAGCACCGGTGAACGCGCCTTTGACAGAGCCGAAGAGTTCGCTCTCGATGAGTTCGCGGGGCAGGGCAGCGCAATTGATCTTGATGATGCGCCCCTTGCTGCGGGAACTCATGGCGTGCGTCAGATCGGCGATGACTTCCTTACCCGTGCCGCTCTCGCCGCAAATCAAAATGGTCACATCACTCGGCGCAACGCGTTCCACCGTGCGGACGACTTCTTTCATCTCCGCGCTGTTGAACACGGGCGAGGCGTTGCCGCTCATGATTTCAATCGCGCCGCGCAGCGCGACGTTCTCCTGCTTCTTCTGTTTACTCTCGAAAGCGCAACGCACGTCCGCCAGAAGTTTTTCCGTCTCGAACGGCTTCGTCAAAAACGTGAACGCGCCGAGGCGTCCCGCTTCCATCGCCATCTCCATCGTGCCCATGCCGGTGAGCATGATGACTTCGGTGTCAGGCCAGCGTTTCTTGATGAGGGGCAACAACTCGAGACCCGTGGCGTCGCGAAGTTTTTGATCGAGTACCACGACATCGGGTTGCGGATTATCTGTGAATGCTTTTTGCAGCGCAGCACCGCTCTCGACTTCCGTCACCTGAAATTCGCGCTGCAACACAGCGGCGATCAGGTCGCGGATGTTTGGTTCGTCGTCAACAAGTAGAACTTTACCCTTCATAAAATTATTTCTTTCGTCTTACAACCGCACAGGCTTTCGCGAACGCGGCAAAAATAGCGTGATGTTCCGCGTGGCGATCCGCCAATCGTTCCGGGTGAAACTGCACGCTCAACAGGAACGGAAGCAGGTGCGACACTTCAGGTTTCAATTGCAGACTCTCGATCACTCCATCGGAACTGCGGGCGGACACAGTGAGGACATCCGCGAGGCGATTCACAGCTTGGTGATGCGTGCTGTTCACGCCTAGAACACGCTTGCGAGTTATGTTGGCCAGCAGCCCGCCCGGTGTCAAACCTACTTCATGCACCTTGGCGCAGCGTTCATCCATGCGGCGATGGTTTATCGCGTCAGGCAGTTGCGTCGGAATATCCGCGAACAACGTCCCGCCCAACGCCACGTTCAAAATCTGCTGCCCGCGACAGATCGCCAACAGCGGTTTGCGTTGGCGGAACACTTCATCCACCAACATCAGCTCCCGCAAATCCCGGCAGCCACCGTCGGGCGTGAGAATGCACTTCTTCCGCAAACGCTGCGGCATCTTCTGATCGTAAAGCACCGGATGCACATCCTCACCACCCGTGAGCAACACACCATCCGCACGCCGCACACACTCCGCAATCTCTTCACGCGACGTCAGCGAGATGACCGGCCACGGCAACGCCCCCGCCGCCAGCAAAGCGCGTTCGTACGGCAGCGACAGACTGAGGGACATATCTTCAAACTCCGCGCCTTTGGTCTCGACGCTGGGGGAAACAAGGATTAACGGGCGTTCACGCATGACAACGGAGATTATTTTAAATCATTCCGGGCAGTAAGGGAAAAGTTGGTGTGCGGCGCGGATGTAGACCGTCACCCGCAAAAGGATGAAGCCCCGTCAGGAGCGGCATATTTTGTAGCGGCACTCTGTGAGTGCCGAGAGCGACGGTCACAGACCGCCGCTACAAGACGAGGAAGATGTCGCTCCTGCTCGCCATGCCGAAGCGGAGCGAAGGCGGGACGGAGCTGGAAATTCTTGGCGCTGGGTTTTACAAAGATGACGCACCTACGGCGCTGAGGAATATCCCGAAGGGATTGTGTCAGCCAGCCCAGCAACGGTGTTCAGTGTGCAAGGGAGAAGTTGGGATTTTTGAGTACATGATTCCGTCCTTTTTCGAGCGTATCGTCAGTAATTCAGCTCGTTATTAAGGAGGTGTCGGCAAAGACCATCCAAGTCTGGAAAAAGTGAAAACTCGTTGATGCCTGCCAATTTCAGGAATGTTGCCGCTTCAGGGAAAAGCTTGCGTGGTATCTCAATTTTTGTGAGGGCTGCAGGACAAATAGCTTCCAATCCCTTATCCAGATCCCTGTGAAGCGTGAAATATCCTCCCTGGCTGAACAATCGTGCATGATGTCGAGGTGGTGCTAGTGCAATAGCACTTCCATCAAGTTTTGCATTTTTTGAAATAAATAGTTGCTCGTAATCAGACTCCAAATCGGAAGGGCTCAACAAAGCTTGATTGTCCACTGTTTGTTTATTTAGTTCGAATGGGTCGAGTATCCATACAGCAGCAGCATTTCCCTTTGCGCCCCTTAAAGCGAAATACAGCGCAATGCCAAATGAGTCGGGCCAATCAAGCAATCGAGTCGGAAGACCATGATGTTGCATTAAGAATATAGTTCTCCACGAATTCCGATTCTCAGGTAGTAGCGGCCCCGAGAAATTATGAAAGTCGTAATAAAGAACCTTCTCTTTGCCCGCTGGATTTTTAAGCCCTAGCCGACCAAGTCCGGGCATGAGAGGCCAATCCGCATTTGATTGGCCTCGAAAGAAGACAATATCGCCGTGGATTTTCTCCCCAACCGCAGCAAGAATTTTATTCCACTTAGACATTTCTGAATTCGGTATCCATGCAGTTTACTCTCGTTACTTCTTCTTCCCATGCACCTTCGCCGCGACTTTCAGGCGCAGACCATTCAACCGGATGAAGCCCGTGGCGTCGTCCTGGTTGTAAGCTTTGGTCGGGTCGGCTTCCATCGTGGCGTTCATGGGAAACAGTTCACGTCTTTTTCCGGGCTTTGGCAACCGGCTTTTCTTCCGGCTCGACGTGAAAACCAATCCGTCGCTTCGGCGGTTCTGGTTCGGGAGGCAGCGGTGGCGGATCAAGGATTTGCATGAGGCGTTGCAGCACATCCACGATTGCGCTTTCATGTCCGTCCAGCCGGGCGGTGAGCTTCCTTTCCAAATCAGCCAGTTGTTTGGCCAATGCTTTCGTGCTGCCCAGCAGTTCACGCATCCGCACAAACGCCCGCACCACGAACACGCTCATCCGCACGGCTTCGGGACTGTTGAGTACATTGGCGGCCATGATCGCGCCGTTTTCGGTGAAGGCGTAGGGGAGTTTGCGGCTTCCGCCGTGCAGACTTGAAGTTCCAATTTGGAACTTCAAGTTTCCTAATTCTTCCTTGGTTAATTGAAAGATAAAATCATCCGGGAATCTGGCGAGGTTGCGTTTGACCGCCTTGTTGAGAATCTTGGTTTGCACGCCATAAATGCGCGCCAAATCAAAATCGAGAATAACTCGCTGTCCGCGAATCGTCCGAATCAGCGGGCCGATATTTTCCACGACTGATGGAGCTTTTTCATTCATACATTTCCGATGCGGTCGCAAATTTCGACTGGTTCAAATTCGATTTGAAATGCCAAATTGACATCTCAAGTTGAAGCAACCTTCCGAACCTATCGCATTTTGCGATGAGTTGATTTCATCTTGAAGTCGCAATTTGCGACCTCAAGTTGCAGCTTTCGACTTCGTTCAAGGTCACAAGTTGTGACCTTAAAGTTTTTTGCCGCTCAACTTGAAG
>JANNAO010000032.1:0-3015 GCA_031384405.1 Verrucomicrobiota bacterium
AGTCCCTTGTCGCCCGATTCCGCCCGCTCTACGCGGGCGGAGTTCTCGCCGCGCGAGAACTCCCACCACAAATGCTGACCGTCACTTTTAATCGCACCCACCTTGTTTGCGTGACTTGCCAAGATTGCGGGTTTGGGTAAATACTTTGTCATGCAAGCAACCCAAAGAATAGAGTCGCTCAGTGTCGGAGAATATCTCGAAGGCGAACTCAGCAGTCGTGACCGGCACGAGTATATCGGCGGAGTTGTCTATGCGATGGCCGGCTCCAGTGAGGATCATAGTTTGATCGTGGGAAATCTGGTTGCGGCATTGCGACCCGTTTTGCGCGGCGGCCCATGCCGGGTTTTTGCCACTGACCTGAAGGTGCGCCTCCAGGTGGCGCGTGAAGACATTTTTTATTATCCAGACTTGATGGTGGCGTGCGATGCCCGCGAGACCGACCCCTACTACCGCTCCTTCCCGAAACTCATTGTCGAAGTGCTGTCACCCAGCACGGAGCGAACCGACCGACAGGAAAAACTGTTGAACTACACGCAGATTGAGACGCTGGAGGAATATGTGTTGATCGCGCAGGATTGGATTGAAGTGACAGTTTTTCGCCGCTGCAACAAGTGGCAACCGGAAGTATTGCGCCAGCCAGACCAGATTCTGGTGTTGGATTCCATCAATCTCAGTCTGCCGCTCCGGGTGGTGTATGAGGACGTCAGCGTGTGGCGTGTTTGAGTAAGCCGCTGAACTACTTCGCCGCATTCGCACCGCGCTGCTTTGTCTGGATGGAATAAAACCCTGTGCTGGCAGTGATGAAAAGCGTTTTGTGGTCTTTGCCACCGAAACTGACGTTGGCCGTCCAGCGTTCCGGCACGTCAATCTGCTCGATCTTCTTTCCAGTCTTGTCGAACACGATCACGCCTTTGCCGGTGAGGTAAAGATTTCCTTCCGTGTCGAGAGTCATGCCGTCTGAACCCAATTCGCAGCGCAGCCGTTTGTTCGTCAAAGTGCCATCAGGCTGGATGTCGTAGGCGTAAGTTTTGTTGGCTTTGATGTCCGCAACGAAAAGCGTTTTGCCGTCAGGGGTGCCGATGATGCCGTTAGGTTGGACGAGATCAGTCGTGACGCGCTTGAGTGTCTTGCGGTCGGTGCTCAGGAAATAAACCTGCTCTGTTCCCTGCGGCGGCTTGTCGTAGTCCCACCACTCGCGTTTGTAAAATGGGTCGGTGAAAAACAGCGAGCCATCGTCACGCACCCAGACATCGTTGGATGAGTTGAGGATTTTGCCGCCGTATTCATGCGCCAACACCGCGTGTTTTCCATCAGGCGTGATTGACCACACTTCCGCTTTCTCGTCGGCGCAAGCGATGAGATTTCCCTGCGTGTCGAAGAACATCCCATTCGCGCGACCGGCAGGTTGCAGGAACGTGGAGAGCTTGCCGTCCACACTCCACTTCATGATGCGGTTGTTCGGCTGATCGGTGAAGAAGACATTGCCGTCCTTGTCGGCGGTCGGGCCTTCGGTGAATTTGAAATCACCCGCGAGCTTTTCCAGCTTCGCGCCAGGAGCGATCACGGATGACGGCACGTTGGTGGACTGCGCGAGCAATTGCGTGGCGATCCCGAATGTGGCCAGAGTCAGAAGCAAAGTTTTCATGGTTTGATGACGCGAAGACTATCGCGAGACCTGCCCGTGCTCAAGCGTTGGCTCGGCAAGGGGTGTGATTCAAAATGACGGTCAGCATTTGTGGTGGGGGTTCTCGCGCTGCGAGAACTCCGCCCGCGTAGAGCGGGCGGAATCGGGCGACAAGGGATTGCGCCGCTGTACGCGGCGCTACGCCTCGCAGCGCGAGGCGTTCCACCACCTGACCGTCACTTTGAATCGCACCCCTCGGCAAGAGATGTAATTCAAAGCGTCGGTCAACAAGGGCGTTCTTAATCGTATTCTTAATCTCCTCCTCGAGATCCAAGATATTACGATTAAGAAAAAGATTAAGAGCCAACGACTGGCCGCCTTTGAAACGCATCTCATCAGGACTATCGCCTTGTAATAAAAATCCGCTTTAAGAATACTGGCGCATCAAAATATGGCGAAAAAGGCTTTAATCACGGGCATCACCGGGCAGGACGGCTCTTACCTGGCAGAGTTGTTGTTGAGCAAAGGTTACGAAGTCCACGGCATCGTGCGACGCGCCAGCTCGTTCAATCGCCAGCGGCTCGACGCGATCTATGACGACCCAAAGTTCCGCGAGGTGCGACTCTTTTTGCACTACGGCGATCTCGGCGAATCCGGTTCGCTGACGCGTTTGCTGCACGAGATTCAACCGGACGAAGTGTACAATCTCGCCGCTCAAAGCCACGTTCGCGTCAGCTTCGACGCGCCGGAATACACGCTCGACATCGGCGGCACGGGCACGTTGCGATTGCTGGAAGCCATCCGTCAGACCGGCCAGAAGCCGCGTTTCTATCAAGCGTCCTCCAGCGAGATGTATGGCAAGGTGCGAGAGATTCCGCAGACAGAGTTGACGCCGTTTCATCCGCGTAGTCCTTACGCCGTCGCTAAAGTCTGCGCGTATTGGGCCACGGTCAATTATCGCGAATCCTACGACATGCACGCGTCGAACGGGATTCTGTTCAACCACGAATCGCCCCGGCGCGGTGAATCTTTCGTCACGCGCAAGATCACGCTCGGCGTCGCGCAGATCAAAGCCGGGCTGCAAAGCAAACTCGTCCTCGGCAATCTCGACGCGAAACGGGATTGGGGTTACGCCAAGGAATACGTCGAGGCCATGTGGCTGATGTTGCAACAGGACAAGCCGGATGATTACGTCGTTGCGACCGGCGAAACTCATTCCGTGAAAGAATTTCTCGAAGAAGCTTTCGCGCATGTCGGTTTGAACTGGGAGAAATACGTCGTCCAAGACCCGCGCTACATGCGCCCGGCGGAAGTGGACTTGCTCATCGGCGATCCGACCAAGGCAGAAAAACAACTCGGCTGGAAACCCAAGACCAAGTTCAAAGACCTCG
>JANNAO010000054.1:0-4014 GCA_031384405.1 Verrucomicrobiota bacterium
CGTCCCTCTTGGATTTTTTGTGTTCTGGCTGCGCTTGCCCTCCCCCACCCCCCCGCTCCGGGGGCAGTGTCAAGATACGCCCTCGCAAAGCGAGACTTCACTCAAGCGGGCAATGCTTGCTGCTCCGATCGGCTACGTCGCCACTTCCAGCTTCTCGAAACCTTCCTCGATGGTCGAAGTGTTCTGGATGCGCGCGAGTTTGGCGTAAAGTTCGCCGCGTTGCATTAACTGCTCGTGCGTGCCGCGCTCAACAATCTCGCCTTGGCGCAATACGAGAATCTGATCCGCTTTACGAATCGTGCTCAACCGATGCGCGATGACGAAGCTCGTGCGGCCAGCCATCAAATGTTCCAGTGCTTGCTGGATCAACCGCTCCGTGGCGGTGTCCACGCTGGCGGTGGCTTCGTCGAGGATGAGGATTCGTGAATTTTTCAACAACGCCCGCGCGATGCTGACGCGTTGTTTCTCGCCGACGCTGAGTTTTACGCCGCGTTCGCCGACGGAGGTATCGAATCCATCCGGCAGACGCGCAATAAACTCGTAGCAGTTCGCCGCCTTGGATGCGGCGATCAACTCGTCCTCACTTGCATCAAGTTTGCCGTAAAGAATGTTCTCGCGGATCGTGCCGTTGAAGAGAAATGGCTCCTGACTCACCACGCCGATGTGGCGTCGCAAGGAATCCAGCGACAGATCGCGGATGTCCTGACCATCAATCGCGATGCGGCCAGACGTGGCTTCATAAAACGCAGGCAGCAGATTGACGACGGTAGATTTGCCCGCGCCGGTCGGCCCGACGAGCGCGATCATCTGGCCGGGTTGGGCGTGGAGGGAAATGTTTTTGAGCACTTGCTGCGTCATTGATTTGTCGAGCGTCCCCTCACCCCTTCCCTCTCCCCGTCCGACGGGGAGAGGGTGGCCGGAGGCCGGGTGAGGGGCCACGTCGTAACTGAAACCCACGTTCTCGAAAACAACTTCACCGCGAACCGGCTCGCGCAACGCAGCACCGCCATCGCGGACCGCCCGTTCCTCGACCGTATCCAGAATGTCGAACACGCGCTCGCCCGCCGCTCGCGCACTTTGCATCATTTGATTCAAGCCGTGCAGTTGACCGATGGGCGCGTAGAACATGTGCAGGAACAGAAGAAACCCCACCAGTTCGCCCGAAGTCATTTTCCCAGCGATGGCGAGACTTCCGCCGACCCACAACACCAGCGCGAAGCCCGCTGCACCAGCGAAACCCATTGTTGGTCCATAGACCGCCCAGACGCGCATGATGCTGAGTTGTGCGCTGCGCATATCGCCCGCGCGTTTCGTGAACCGCTCGTCTTCGTGAGCCTGACGGCTGAACGCTTTGATCTGTCGCACGCCTTGAAGATTGTCCATGAGCAACGCATTCATCGCGCTGGAAGCCTCGCGTTGTTTGCGATAACGCTTGTGCGCCGTGAGCGTGTACCACATCGCGCCGCCCGCCAGCACCGGGATCGGCGACATGGCTACAAACGCGAGAGTCACATTCGTGTGAAACAAAAACGCCGCCACGCCGATCACGCTGAGGACGGCGACCACGCCTTGCTCCAATCCATCAATCAACACGCGCTCGACGGCGTTCACATCTTCGATCACACGCGTCAACAGATCGCCCGAAGCGCGCTGATCAAAATAGCCGACGGGCAATCGTTGCAAGCGCGCATAGACCGCGCGCCGCATGTCGTAGATGACGCTCTGTTCAAGTTGATTGTTGACCAGCACGCGCAAACTGCTGAACGCGTCGCGCAGGAAAAATGCGGCGAGCAAACCGATCATGGCGGGCGCAAGCAGATCGCCCTGCGACTTGCCGATGACTTCATCAATCGCGAATTGCGTCAGCTTTGGAAACGCAAACGATGCCAGCAGCGAAAGCACCGCCGCCGCAACCGTGCCGATAGCCAGCCACGGATAAGGTCGCAGAAAAACCGCGACGCGGCGCAACACCTCCGACGTGGAGCGTTTGCGAGCGGAGAAGGTGGATTCGGTGGAGCGGGTGTGGTGTGACATGTGGAACTAGGGTTTATTGACCACGGATGAACACCGATAAACACGGATGACCGTGGTAGGGCGCGTCACTACGTGCGCGCCGCCGCACGACATGCCATGAACGGCGCTCACGGAGTGACGCGCCCTACCAATGAAATCCCATCTGTGTTTCACCTGTGCTGGGGTTTTTGTCAGCGGACATTGCGGTCGAGGAAGTCCACCATCGCCTTGCCGAACGGCGCGAGATCAAGCGGCGTACGGCTGGAGATCAGATTGCCGTCCACGACGACGGGTTCGTTCACCCAGATGCCGCCCGCGTTTTCCAGATCGTCCTTAATGCCGAGTGAGCCGGTGACGCGTTTGCCTGAGAGGATTTTTGCCGAGATCGGAATCCAGCCGCCGTGACAGATGAATGCCACGAGTTTGCCCTGCTCGAAGAATTCGCGCGTGAGCGAGAGAACCTTCGCGTCGCGCCGCAGCTTGTCCGGCATGAAACCGCCGGGCACGAGCAGGCCGCAAAAATCTTTGCTGTTCGCGTCCTTGAGCAGCAAGTCAGACTTGGCGGGGTAGCCGTGTTTGCCTTTGTAGGTCTTGATTTCCGGCGCGGCGAGGCGCATGGCGTAGCCCGCTTCTTCGCAACGGAGTTTCGGATACCAGAGTTCCAAGTCTTCGTAGATGTCGTCCACGAACGTCAGCAATGTTTTCTGCATGGCGCAGAGTTAATCGGAAATTCGGACGGCTGAAAGATTATTTCTGATCATGTAGGCGACGAGGTGACGAGTCGTTCCGAAGTAGCACTCCTCACGTCGTGCCCTACAGTTTTGAAGGGGCGACAACTTTTTCGTGCAAACAAATCCGGGGCGCGGTATTGTCGCCGCGATGTTTCCACCGGTCGCCACGAATAATCCGACTGCTGTGAAAGCCGATGTCCAAGCGGCTTATCTCACGATGTTCCCCCAAGGCGACCACGACTTCGTTGCGCGTGTCTTCGGCTGGGCGGAGGACTGTTTTGCCGGGCGATTTGCGGACTTTCAGGCGATTGATGCGCGTTACCACGATTTTGAACACACGTTGCAAGGCACGCTCTGCATGGCGCGGCTGCTCTGTTGCCGTCAAACCACAGGCGTGCAACCGCAGATTTCCCAACATCTCTTTGAGTTAAGCATCATCGGAATTCTGCTTCACGACACGGGCTACTTGAAACGCCGGGACGATCCGTCGCCCGGCACGGGAGCGAAGTACACCGCCACGCATGTGTTTCGCAGCGTGGAATTCGCCTATCAACTTCTGGTGGCCAAAAGATTTTCCGAGACGGACATCCGCGTCGTTCAAAACATGATCCGCTGCACGGGCATTGATGCGTTTCTTGAAAGCATCGGGTTCGAAAGTGAATCCGAACGCATCGTTGGTTATGCGCTTGGCACGGCGGATTTGCTCGGCCAGATGGCGGCGGATGATTACGTAGAAAAACTCCCCGTACTCTATGATGAATTTCAGGAAGCCGCGCGGCATGATCGCGGTCACACGGATTTCATCACCAAGTTCGGCGGCGCGCATGATCTGATGCAACGCACGCCCGCGTTCTGGCGCGATTACGTTTTGCCCAAACTGGATAAAGATTTTGTCGGCTTGCACCGTTTCCTGAATCAACCGTATCCCAACGGAAAAAGCTGGTACGTGGAGCGCATCGAGGCGAATATGGGGCGGATCAAAGAGCAGTTGGCGGCAAAGGTCTGAGTAAAAGGCTTCACGTTCCGACCCCCCAGAGAAATGCTAAACCCCAAGCATTAGTTTCTTGGACTCGGTATCCGGTTTGAATTTCGGTCATTGGAGTTTCTCTGGAGTTGCTGATGGGCGCATCTTGACACAGCCCCCGCTTGCGACTCTGGCGGAGCGCGGCTGTGTCGTCCTCGACCAGCCGCAGCAGGTTGGAAAGCACTGGAGTCTCCAGCAAACCCAAAGTCCCAGCGTTATCACACTGCTGCGGCTGGTCTTCGACAC
>JANNAO010000060.1:0-7208 GCA_031384405.1 Verrucomicrobiota bacterium
CACAAAAATCCAGCACCGCTGGTGGACAACCCGGATGGATTTACTAAGGGAGATGCTATCACTCGCATCCCGCTTGGCGAGTCCCGCGTTCGCGGGCGACGAGGGCGGGTGTGATCAAAGTCGGGTTAGAGGAGGATGCGAAGCGCGAGCACTACCTCGCTCGCAACGCGTGGACAGCGGAAGGCGTAGAAAGTCTCCATGCGTGTCGCAGTGGCGGCGCACAGCCTCACACGTCTTTAATCCCATCTTCTGAATAACCGTGCAAAAACCAACAACACTTAGAGCCGGGGTGAGGGCGAACGTCCGCCCATTTCATCACTCCACGAGCAGCGCGCAAGAATCCCCCGACGTCTCGTGGCGCAAGGTGCGTCGCAGAAACTCCACGATCTGATCGCGCATGGAATCGCAGCGCGGACTCCAACGTTCTGCACCAACCAATCGCTTCACGCAGGCGCGCAAACCGTGGAAACGCACGAGGCGAGGCGTCATCTGGAATTGAGAGTGCGCCGCTGCGCGCAGTCGTGGGAAAAATGCCAGTTCACATGCGTCCGCATGAAACGCCAGCAGTTGCAGGTCTTTGTTCGCCGCATCATCGGTGATCTGTGCCACGCGACCCGAATCCAGTTTCAATCCGAGTCCGTTCAGCACGGATTCGAATGCTGAGGCGAATTCAGCCACGGAAACGGTTTTGCGACCAAGATCGTTTTTGAAATAGTGGAACACGGAGGCCGCAGCGTGATGCACAAAGTCCTGATCGAACGGATGACCGGCGCCATCCGAGAGTTCCACCGAGATCATCTCGGCAGAGAAGGGGACGGATTCGCCGGAGGGCAATTTGAAGAACAATAAATTATCCGCGAGCAGGATCACTGTTGCGCCTCCATTTTTTTGACTTCCTGCACGAAGTCTGTCGCTTCCTGAAAACGACGATACACGCTGGCGAAACGCACATAAGCGACTTCATCAATTTCGCGCAAACCATCCATGACTTGTTTGCCGATGAATTCCGCAGGCACTTCGCCCTCGAACTTGTTGTTCACTGTTTCAGCGATCCGCTCGGCGAGGTCTTCGATGACTTTGGGACTGATGGGACGTTTCTGACAAGCCTTGCGGATGCCGGAGAGAAGCTTGTCTTTGGAGAAATCCTCGCGCCGCCCATCGCGCTTCACGATGACGAGTCCAAGCTTCTCAATCTCCTCGTAGGTGGTGAAACGATGTTCGCACGCGATACATTCCCGACGGCGGCGAATGGTCGCACCTTCGCGGGAAGCGCGTGAATCAACAACCTTGTCATCCTGACAGCCGCATTTGGGGCAGCGCATAATTTTTGAGAGAACGGAAACAGAAACCACATCTAATGGTGGTGACACTTTTGTAGCACGCTAAATGTTGCGGAGTCAATAGAGACATTTTTTCCAACCGTAACTAAAGCCGCCGCTCACCCATGAGTATTACTCTCGGTATCTTCCTCGTTCTCGACGTGTTTGGTGGGAATTCGTGGTTACCTCCGCATCGTTCCAGATCGGCCATCCCAACAAGCAATGGGTGCGATTCAAACTGGCGGTCAGTGGTTGGCTCTTAATCTCTTGGATCACGGGGAAGGAGATTAAGGATAAGATTACGACTCCCCTTGTTGACCGTCATTTTGAATCACACCCAACAAACAATGCCCGACTTGCAATCGCCATCCGTTATTCGTAAATCATCCATCGTCATGAGCTTTTACGACAAATTGAAATTCGATTCCAACGGCCTCATCCCCGCGATCGTCCAGGAACAAAAGACCGGGCGCGTGGTGATGATGGCGTGGATGAACCGCGCCTCGCTCGAAAGCACCATCGCCACCGGCAAGACACATTTCTGGAGCCGCTCACGACAGAAGTTCTGGATGAAGGGCGAGGAAAGCGGTCACACACAGGTCGTGAAAGACATCGCATTCGATTGCGACGGCGACACGCTGCTCATCCAGGTCGAGCAAAACGGCCCCGCGTGTCACGAGGGTTACAAGTCCTGTTTCTTCCGCTCCATCGAAGGCAAAGGCGAGACGTTCAAGACTACGGAAAGCCAGTTGCTCACGCCCGAACAGATTTACGGGAAGAAGAAATAAAGTTCCACCCGGTTGAGATTGGGAAACTTTGAATAAGGAAGCCAAGAATCGGCTGGGGAGTTCCTGGCTTCTTGGCTTCCTTATTCAACTGGCTTGGTTTTCGCCATTGATCGAAACATTTCCGCATCGTTCGCGCTCGCAAAACATCCGGCATCGGCATCACTCACGTCCACAAACTGCGCCAACCCCGCAGCCACACATTCCTCCGCGAGCCATCGCACGCCGGGAGCGCGACCTTGTTGGAGTTCACGTTTCAACGTGTTCAGGGCTGCCTTCGGATAAATCGCGGCCAACGGCTCGATGCCATCCTTCGTTCTCGGAATCACCCCGCGAACCGTGGTGCAACTCGCAAGCAATCTTCCGAGCATCGCTGCATTCATCGCTGGCATGTCCACCGCCAAGACGAGAACAAGTGGTGTCGTGCAAACATCTAGGGCGCGCTCAATTCCCGACAGCGGCCCCGCATCAGGAAAATTATCTAGCAGCACACGGCAACCGAAGGTCGAGTAGTCCACACCTGCGCGCCCGGAAATAAAAACCTCCCCTGCCCCCACCTCGCGCACCAACGCAATCTGTCTCGCGAGCAAACTTTGCCCACTCACTTCAACGAACGCCTTATCCCGCCCCATGCGAGAGGATTTTCCGCCCGCCAGTATGACTGCATCAAATATCATTGCGTGCTCCACATGGGTCGTATGGGCGCATAAGTCTCATTCGTTACTCCGCAAACATCTCCTGCAACTTCCCGATCTCGTGCCGCGTGCTGAATTGCTGAAATGTCTCGCTCCCGTTTCGATTCGTGAGATACGTGCGCAACATCTTCTCGATCACGCCCGGCAACTCGCTCGCCGTGACACCGGAGAAAACCTGTCGTCCGACCGCCTGATTTTTCCCGAAGCCGCCGCCGACGAAGATGTGATACGCATCTACACTCTCGCCGCCGACTTTCGCCTTCGTGCCGAGACAGCCGATGTCGCCCATGTAATGTTGCGCGCAAGAGTTCGGGCAGCCGGTGACGTGGATGTTCACGGGTTGATCGAGTTCGAGCTTCTTCTCCAACTGCTTGATGACTTCGAGCGCGTGGCCCTTCGTGTTCGCCTGCGCGAACTTGCAGTAAGAATTCCCCGTGCAAGCAATGACGCCACTCGCCAGATTCGACTGCTTCGTCGGCAACCCCGCTTTGTCCAACGCCTTCTTCAGCGTCGGAACAAACGCGTCCGGCACGTTCGGGATGATGAAATTCTCCCAGACCGTCAGGCGAATCTCGCCGCTCCCGTAAAGCTCCGCGAGTTCCGCCACGCGCAACATCTGCTTCGGCGTGATGTGCCCGACCGGACACGTCGCGCCAACATAACTGAAGCCTTTTTGCTTCTGCGGATAATCACCGACGTGCGAGTGCGCCAGTTCCTGCGAGGCCCACCGCATCTGCGTTACATCATACGGCGCGCGCCGCAACGTCGTGCCGAGCTTCTTCTCCACAAGCGCGAGGTATTCGTCGAACGACATCGTTTCAAGCAGATGCTTGAGACGCGCCCGCTTGCGATTCGTGCGACAGCCGTGCTCGATGTAAACCCGCACCACCGCCGCCACGACTTTGTTGATCTCCGCTGGCGGAACTACGACTCCAAGATCGCGCGCGAACGACTTGTGCCCCGTCGCGCCACCAAGCGCGATGCGGAACAGGATTTCGTCGCCAGCCTTCACCGCCTTCACCCCGATGTCGTTCGTATCTTCGACTGAACCAATCAGACCGCCACCGTCGTAGGCGATGTTAAACTTGCGCGGCAGATCATAGAACGCGCGATCATTGATGATGATCTGCGCCAAGTCCTGCACGAACGGCTGCACATCAATCAACTCCACCGGGTCAATGCCCGCCGTGGGATTCATCGTGAGATTGCGGATGTTGTCTGCGCCCGCGCCGCGCGTGTGCAGACCGATGGCCTGAACGCGCCGCAGAAATTCCGGCGCGTCTTTGGGATAGATGAGCCGCATCTGGAGATTCGCGCGCGTGGTCACTTGCACGTAACCGCTCGTGATCTGCTGCGCGATATGCGCGAGTTCGCGGAGCTGATACGACTTCAACACGCCACCCGGAATCCGCAGGCGCGACATGAAAGCCTCCTTCATCGGCGTGAGAAAAAACAGCCCATGCCACTTGAAGCGAAAAATCTCCTCCTTGTCCGGCGCTTTGTTGCCGATGGCGTTCTCGACGATCTGCTCGTAAGCATCGAGCGGATGCAACTCGCGCTTGATGCGCTCTTCGGCGATTTCATCTTCACGCGCTGCCGGTGACGGCTCGACATCAGAAAATTTTTGCCCACGCGCCGCCGCGCCCGCAAACAAGCCGTTCAAATACTCCTTCTGCTCCGGCGTGAAACCGGCGCTGGCGATTGGTTCAGGTAAGGTCACGTTACTCATAGGCAAAAACTTTTCTCATGCGCGGCGCGTTTTGGACTGCGGTGGCAGAGCGCAGCGGCGACACCGCTTTCGAGCAGGCGACGCGCTCCGTGCGTGCAAAAGCGGCGTGGCGCTTCGCTTCCCGCCGCAGTCCAAATTAGAATGCCGATTTGTGTCGCGTCCTTCGCATTCTTGGCGTGCGTCATAATCATCTCAGTAAACATCCCGTTGATAGCGTTTGTCGGATTTCAATTTTGCCACATAAGCCTTCGCATCGTCCGCGCTCTTGCCACCGACGGTCTCGACAATTTTGTGCAATGCCGCATCCACGTCCTTCGCCATGCGGCTCGCATCGCCGCAAACATAGAAGTGCGCGCCCGATTCCAGCCACGACCAGAGTTCGGCGGCGTTTTCCGTCATGCGGTCTTGCACGTAAATCTTCTTCTCCTGATCGCGCGAGAACGCGAGATCGAGCCGCGTGAGAAAATCGGATGTCTTCCAACCGGTCAGCAGTTCCTCGTAGAGAAAATCTGCATCGCGCTTCTGGTCGCCGAAGAACAGCCAGTTCTTGCCCTTCGCACTCGTGGCCTGACGCTCCTCAAGAAACGCGCGAAATGGCGCGATGCCCGTGCCTGGACCGACCATGATTATCGGCAGATCGCCGTTGGCCGGTGGTTTGAACCCGTGTGACGGCTGGACGAAAACTTTTACGAAGTTCGTATCGCCTACGCGATCTGCGAGGAACGTAGAAGCCACGCCTTTGCGCACGCGACCGTGACTTTCGTAACGCACCGCACCGACCGTGAGATGCACTTCACCCGGATGCGCCTTGGGCGACGATGAAATCGAGTAAAGTCGTGGTGCGAGTCTCTTGAGCAGTGGAACAAACTCAGCGACCGGCATCGGTGCAGGCAACAGTTCCAACAAATCAATGACGTGCCGACCCCACAACCACTTCTTCAAGTCGTCGCGCTTCTCCGGTGCGAGCAACGCAGCGAGTTCGCTTTGCGGCGCGGCTTTCGCCACCACGGCAAGCAACTCCTGCGATGGCTTGTTGACGTCGAAGTAGTGCGTCAACGCTTCGCGCAGCGACATGATGTTGTCGCCAAACTTCACGTTCTCATCCGGCTTGGCTTTGAGCGCGGCGATGACATCGTCCACAAGTTCGGAGCAATTCACCGGCACAACGCCGAGCGCGTCGCCCGCTTCATAAGTGAGGCCGCTGCCGTTGAGTGCGATCTCATAGTGGCGCACTTCCTTGCCCGAACCAGGTTTGTTCAGCAGCACATTCTTGAGCAGCTTGGCCGGGAACGGATTGGATTTGCCATAACCCTTCTTTTCTTCGACCGGCTTGCCATTGACTGCCCCGTTGGTCGCGCCAGCCGCAGCACCATTTGTCGAAGCGGCGCTGCCAAGCTTATCCCACAAACCATCAATCCAGCTTTTCGCCGGGACTTCGTAATCCACGTCGCACTCGCCGCGCGGAGCGAGCCGTTTCGCGCCAAGGGCGGCGAGACGTTCATCAAACTTCTTCGACGCGCCGCAAAAGTCAGAATAGTTCTTATCACCGAGACCGAGGACGGCGAAGTTCAGGTTCTCCAATCGCGGGGCGGAGTCGGCCTTGATCCAGTTCCAGAAATTCACCGCGTTGTCCGGCGGTTCACCGTCGCCCCAGGTGCTGGAGATGATGACCGCTTTGCTGGCGACCGGAAGATTCGCCTGCTCGTAATCATTCAACTGAAATAATTTTGGCGCGAAGCCGCGCGACTCGGATTCCTTCGCGAGTTTCTTGGCCAGACCTTCCGCGCTACCAGTCTGCGAACCAAAAAGGATCACCAGCGGTTCACCCGGCGGCTTGGGTGGTGCGGCGTTGGGTTGCAGGGCGCCACCGGGCACTTGCGAGAACAGGCCGGCGAGAAAACCGTTGAGCCACGCGCGTTGTTCGGCGTTGAATGGAGCAGATTCGGGAATGAAAGGAATGTTCGTCATGAAATTTTTTCGAGGCGCACAGCACAGTATTTGTAACTTGGCTGGCGCGAGTGAGGATCGTATTCGGTGCGGGTCAACTGATTCGTCACGTCGTAATGCATCGGGATGAAAATATGTCCAGGCTGGACGCTTGGAGAAGCGACGGCGGCACATTCAATCCGTCCTCGGCGTGAAATCACGGCGACGGGCTTGTTCGCCACCAAGCCGAATCGAGAGAGATCAGACGGATGAATCTCGACGTAGGCATTCGCCGGATAAAGTGTGCGGAGCACGGCAGATTTGCCGGTGCGGGTGTTCGTATGCCATTGCGCGCTCGTGCCGCGACCGGTGAGCATGACGAAGGGGAATTCTTCGTTGGTCGGTTCGGCGACAGGTCGTGGCGCATCGAACAGGAACTTTGCTTTGCCGTCGGGCGTGAAAAATTTTCCATCAGCGAATAAGCGGCGCTCTTGTTCCGGTTGTGCGGCGGCGTCTCGTTTATGCGGCCACTGGACTCCGCCGCATTCATCCAGATGCTTGTAATCCGCGATGCCCGTGATGTCGCATGGCTGGCCAGCAGAGAGGCGTTTGAGGATTTGGAACGCGGCTTCGGGCGAACTCCACTCGGAGAACATTTCGCCGCAGCCCCAATAGTGCGCGAGCAGGCGGAAGATGTTGAAGTCGGTCAGCGCTTCACCGGGCGCACGGGAAACTTTCTTGGTCAATCCGATGC
>JANNAO010000063.1:0-4293 GCA_031384405.1 Verrucomicrobiota bacterium
CGCACTTCGTGGCCCTCGTGCATAATCTGCTGTTGTTGATTCAGGATTGGCAACGGGAACAAGGCGTGGAAAACACGGCGGAACAAGACCGGCGGGAAAAACGCCAGGCCGCGCAGGAAATAGAACTCAAGAAAACGGGGAGGACGTTGCCGCTGATCTACACCGTGCTCCAGCGGTTCACGCAGGCGACGTTCAAACTGATCCGCTGGCTGCGAGTCCACTGGCATCACCCGACTTCTCTATCTCAAGCCCTGCTCCAACTCCAATCCCTCTATGCCAAATTGTAACAGCTATTGGAGGACACCAATGAAAAATTGGGGTGTTACGTGGAGGATTCGGAAACGAGCTTGGGGACATTGTTCTAACTGGTGACCTCAAGACTGAAATGGCAATGATGTTGACTGACGCGCTTCAAAAAGCTGGGTATTCAGTGGTGTCTTCTACAAACACTACTCTTGAAGCTGATATTCTCATGTTTGTTGCGGACTCAACTGGTCATGGCAAATTTGCAAGACACAAAATTCAGATTCGGTTACGAGATGATAAGGGAGATATTCGATGGGAGAAACCCCTCTTGGGAGAGGCTGCTGGAATGCTATTCGGCGCGTCTTCAGTTGAGAGAGCTATGAATCTTGCGTTGGACAGATTGTTAAGCCAGGCACTCGAAGAGTTTTCGAGCGAGTTTTTCTCTCAAACTCTAAAGAAGATGAATCAGGGTCAGTAGTGCTTTCCGCGCACGCTAAAATCCAAGCTCCATCAGTAGCGACATCGTCGGGAATATGCCGCTCCTGACGGAGCTGAATCCTTGGATGGGTTCGATTCTATAAACATGCCGCACCGCTGGTGCTGGGGCTCGGTTTGCGTTGCCTACCATCAGAGATTCCACACCGATAAGCATCCTTGCGTTCTGGAACTTGATCCTGGGAAATTTACCCGGCCAAAACCAAAACGACACTGTCGCTGGTTAATCAATTCGATTGATTGCGGATGCGGATCAGCACATTCGTTGAGCCACAGATGGCTTCCAAGCGCGGGAACGTAGTGGTGTTCGTGCCGCTGTTGAAAGAGTTGGTGAACGGATTGATCACACCCCAATTGGTCGTGGAGAAGCCACAGTTGAATTCCGGGATGACGCTCCAGCCATTCGTTCCCGTGGATTTGACCGTGACGAACGAGCCGACGTTGATGTGAACGATGTTGACCGTGGGTGGCGTGACCGGCGTGACGATGGTGAGAGTCCCGGTCATCAAGCCGTGATTGCCGCATTGATACAACATCGAATTGGGAGCTGCGGCAGGCACGGTGAATGTGACGCTGCCGGAGGTCGCACCGTTGTTCACAACACCTGTCGTGAATGCTCCAGCACTGCCAGCCCCCGCGTTGGTCCTGATCCAGAACGGATGGAACGAAAGGTTGTTGATCTGAAACACGTAGGTGACGCCACGCTGCAATGTGAATCCGGGATTGGGCAAACCATTGATCGTGTAGCTGGAGCCGGTTCCAGCGGTCACATTGTTGGTGGTCTGCGCCCGCAAGTCGCAGATCGAAACAAAGCACAGCTTGAAACACGCAATGGCGAGCAACGATTTGAAACAGGTCGGTGTCATAGGTTCTTCAGGGTTGATGAGTCGAGGAAGACTTTCGTGACTCGGCCCGTATCCGTCCAGAAATTTATTTTTCCATCGGCGGGAACAAACTCCGCCCTGCCCCATCGCTCGAAACGCCTCATCGCGTCAGAATAAAGATCGCGCCCAGCACAGCCAAAAACGCCACCCAGATTGTCACCATCTTCTTGAAAGGAAGATTGCCAAAACTTGTTAGCGTTGTGATCGGTCCGAGATCCAGCGGACGCGGCGTCATCTGGGACACTTGGAAATCCGGCCCGGCGCGCAGGTAGGCGTCTTGCATGGCATCCACAAATTCCTTCGGCCACGGGCCGGGCGAGAGGAATTGATCCTGCCACTTGCCCGGCATGTCGGCGAGCAGGAGCGCGAGGCGGCCGCGCGTGTTCAAGACGTGCTCCACTCCCGTCGGTATCCGCTCGAGCACATTGGCGAACCATTCGGTCACGACCAAGTCCATCTCTTCAGCGGCAAGCTCCGTAGCACTGCGATGCAGTTCCGCAACTGAACGCTTCATCGCGCGATCCAACACTTTTTGCACAAGTTCGCCGAGCAGAACGCGATTGCGGATACGCAAGGCGTGGAAGTAACTCTCCACTTTGACGTAAGCCGCGTTCCATTCCTCCATGGGGCGGCCAGCGAGTTTTCCCGGCGCATTGCTCCACTCGAAGGGCACGTTCATGGCAATGCTCCCCTTCGGTTCGTCCTCGTCCTCGTCCTCGAACAAACTCCACCTCCGGAGTGTGGCTGTCCTCGGCCACAGCAACTCACGACGGAGAGAAAGTCGTTCGTAATTTCAAATCGGTTTTGCTGGCGGAGGTTGCTGCGCCCGAGGACGGGCGCACTCCGAGAAAAAATCGAGGACGAGAACGACGACGACGAAAGGGAAACACTCATGGCGGACTCCAATGATACGTCCAAGTCTCACTGACGACTTCTTCGCCTTGCTTGAGGGTGCAACGGATGTCCACCGGGTCTTTGTTTTCCTTGCGCGGTTGCATGGCGAAAATGACGCGCCAGTTTTTCTTGATGGGGTTGTAAAAGACCTGGTTTTCCGTGATCCCGCCATTTGCGCTACAACTCACGATCGCAACGGGCGCGTTGGTTTCCGGGATGACGGCTAGGCGCGGCCCTTCAAAATCAATCACCACCTGCCGCCAGTCCGCGTGCCGTGGATGCGCACCGATGCGCGTGGAAACAACCCGGTTCTGTGACAGCTTCATGTCGTTTTCTGATGTCCAATAAAGCGTGTAAGCAAAACGCTTCGGCTGCATGGGCACGGGTTTTATTTTTGGATCCCAGAACGCCACGATGTTGTCCAAGCCTTCGTACTGCGTGTTGAGTTCGAGCAGATGCACGTCGCCTTCGCCCCAGTTGCCGCGCGGCACCACCCACACGCTCGGCACTTGGTGATAATAATTGAACATGTCCTGATACGCCTCGAAGCTGCGCTCCCGTTGCAACAGGCCGAACCCGCGCAGATTTTTCGTCGCGAACCGTTGATGCCGCATCACGGACGCGTTGTTCAATGGACGCCACAGCATCTCGCCATTCTCCATGTGCATCAGCAATCCATCGCTGTCATGCGCCTCGGGCCGGTAATCGTCGAACTTGCGCTCCGAGTTTTTGCCGAACCAGAACATGCTCGTGAGCGGTGCGATGCCGATGGACGTGATGGGTTTTCGTTTTGGATCAACCGCCGCCACGTTGTTCGTCTCGCGGAAATACAACACACACTCGATGTCCGCGATGGTCGTCTCGCCGGGTTGGATGAGAAATTCGTACGCGCCCACGCAACTCACGCTGTCGAGAATGGCGTAGAGCCGCACTTGCGAATCTTCCTTCTGCGGTTTGCCGAGCCACCAGTCGGTGAAGATGGGAAATTCCTCCGGACGATCCGTCTCGCCGGAATCAATCGCCAGTCCGCGCGCCGATTGGCCATAACGCTGGCCCTTGCCAAGCAACCTGAAATAACTCGCGCCGAGAAACGAGCCGAGCTCGTCCCAACGTCCAGGCACGTTGACTTCATTCAGGATGCGAAATCCCGCGTAGCCGGTGTCCGTCGGAATCTGTTTGGCGATGTTCAACTTTCGATAGTTGAAAAAATCCTGCACGAACCGGATCGGCTGTGTGTGTGTGAGGGTGAATTCATTCACGCGCACCGGCTCGTGATAGATGTAGCCGGGGTGAAAAAACTCGGTGCGAAAGGGCATCCCGTCCGAAGCCCAGAGAGCGCGTTCGTGGCGGAACTCGATCTCGCGATACTTGTCGTAATCGAGATTGTCCTGACGCAACACCGGCGGGAGATCAAGGCGCGGCGAGCGGAACGGTTTGCGGGCGCGCTCCTCAGCCCTCTTCGCCACGTAGTCCAGCGTCACCTGCACAGACTCGCGTCCGGCGGCAAAGCCCAGACACGGCAACACGATAAGAAAAAAAATCGCGGACAACCTGCGGAAGTTCATTCGCACGCCCGGATGAGAGCAAAAATGGCGTGTGGAAGCAAGACGCTGACGGAACAGCCGGGGAAACGGGGTGTGATTACAAACGGGTGAGGCTGTGCGCGGCTTATCCCGGAGCGCGGACGGTCCCCGTCCGCAGCGCGCCGCCACTGCAACACGCTTGAAATCCTTTCATACGCTTTTCGCTGTCCACGCGCTGCGAGCGAGGGACC
>JANNAO010000077.1:0-22167 GCA_031384405.1 Verrucomicrobiota bacterium
AAACTGTTTGTTGGAAATCTTTCCTTCAACACCACTGAAAACGATCTTTCCGACGCGTTTGCCGCACACGGCACCGTTGTGGAAGCCAACCTGATGATGGACCGCATGAGCGGCCGTCCTCGCGGTTTCGGATTCGTCACCATGAGCAGCGCTGACGAAGCACAGAAAGCAATTGACGCTTTGAACGGTCAACAACTCGACGGTCGCGCCCTCACGGTCAACGTGGCTCGTCCGCGTGAAGATCGTCCTCCCGGCGGCGGCGGCGGCGGCGGCGGTAGCCGTGGACCTCGTCGTGAATATGGCGGCGGCGGTGGTGGAGATCTCGGCGGTCGTGGCGGTGGCGGCGGCGGCGGTCGCTACTAAAAAGTAAGTTTTCATAGCGGGGTTCAGCTCAAAACTGAACCCCGCTTTTCTGTAACAACGAGCGGCGTCATTGCGCCACCGGGGGAAAAATCCCCGAACGTTCAAACGAACATTCAATGAAAGAAGAACACATCGAAGTTGAGGGGAACATCCACACTGTTCTGCCGGGAACGATGTTCCGGGTGGAACTGGACAACAAACATCTCGTCCTCGCGACGATCTGCGGCAAGATGCGCAAACGATTCGTGCGCTTGACCACTGGCGACCGCGTGAAGATGGAGATGTCCCCCTACGACCTGACCAAAGCCCGCATCACCTGGCGGCTGCGCTGAACGCATTGAATTTCAATAACCGGAGGCGCGCGTCCGCCATTCGACTTGGACGTTGCACTCCGGTATTTTCATGCCCATGAACAAGCGGCGAATCATCGTGGTGGGTGGTGGGGCGGCGGGATTTTTCGCCGCCATCACTGCGGCGGAAGCATCCCCTGACGCGCAAGTGACACTGCTCGAACGCGGGCCGCAGTTTCTCTCCAAGGTTCGCATCTCAGGCGGCGGGCGATGCAACGTCACGCACTCCATGTTCGATTCGCGCGAGTTCGCGCGGCGTTATCCGCGTGGTGAACAGGCGTTGATCGGCGCGTTCAAACGATTTCAAGCCAGCGACACGGTGGCGTGGTTCGCGGCGCGTGGGGTGAAGCTCAAGGCCGAGAGCGATGGCCGGATGTTTCCTGTGACGGATTCTTCGGTGACGATTGTGGATTGTTTGATGAATGCGGCTAAGTCTGCGGGCGTGACTGTGCGCGCAAATTGCGGCGTGGATTCTGTGCAGCGAAGCGAGCAGGGGTTTGATCTTGTGTTGACGGGCGGAGAAAAGGTTTCGTGCGACAGATTGTTGTTGGCCACGGGAGGATGTCGCGCGGCGGTGGCGGGACAACTTGCGGCGTCGCTGGGGCACGCAATTGAATCGCCAGTGCCGTCGCTGTTCACATTTCAAATCGCTGTGCCGTGGCTGCGGGAACTGGCGGGTGTGTCCGTGGAGTTGGCTGAGGTGAGCGTGTTGGATTCAAAACTGTGCGAGCGCGGGCCGCTGCTGGTGACGCATTGGGGTTTGAGTGGGCCTGTGGTATTGCGATTGTCCGCGTGGGGCGCACGGGAGTTGTTTGAGCGCGACTACAAGTTTCAATTACTCGTGAATTGGCTGCCGCAACTCTCGGCAGAAGTTCTGTTGAGGGAGATAACATCGCGACGGCAAGGGCAGGGGGCAAAGCTGGTGGTGAACGCACCCATCGCTCCGTTGACGGCGCGATTGTGGGAGGCGTTGGTGCTGGCAGCGGGGCTGAATCGTGAAACGCGTTGGGCATCGTTGACTCGCGCGCAGCAACATCAACTCATTCAGCAACTCTCGCGCACTGAGTTGGCGGTCACGGGCAAGAGTTTGAACAAGGATGAATTCGTGACGTGTGGCGGCGTGAAACTCGGCGAGGTGAATTTCAAGACGATGGAGAGTCGCGTGTGTCCGGGGCTTTATTTCGCGGGCGAACTGCTGGACATAGACGGCATCACAGGCGGATTTAATTTCCAAGCCGCGTGGACGACGGGGTGGATCGCCGGTAACGCGATGATTGCGGGGTAGAGATAACTTCGCAGTTGTGCGCTCAAATGAATGCGGGTTGCCTGAGCGTGGTGAAGTTCCCTCGATAAGGTTTCAAAGGGCGCGGGGCGCGGTTGTGTTCCAGTTCAAAGGACTGATTCGCTTTTGCAAAAAACCAGAAACAATTCATCGCTCAATTGCCGTGATGATTTCAGATTCATATTTCGAGCGAGTGAAAGTGTTCCCAATCCGAGACCGTCGGAAATCGTCGGCGCATTCCTTCCGCCGAAAACTTTCGGGCAGAGGGTGAGATGCAGTTCGTCCACCAGGCCGGCGCGAAACAGGGCGTCGTTCAGTTCACCTCCACCTTCACAGAGCAAGCGGTTCACGCGCCACTTCCGGTGCAACCAGTGGAGCGCAGAGCGGAAATTGACTTCTTGTTTGCCGCAGACTTTTATTTCAACTCCCAACTCTTGTAGGCGACGACGTGAGGAGTCGGTCATGCGCTGCGTTGTGAGGATGATGATGGGTGAAAACGTGTGTTTGAAAATCTCCGAGTGCGGATCAATCGAGCCGCTGCCACTGACGATGATGCGGAGGTTGTGCGCTGCAAGGCCGCGTTTGAGTCGCTGCTTCTGAAACTTTGCGCCGCCTGTGCCCATGCTGATCTTTGCTGAATCCACAGTTCGCGCGCCACTCATCACGGCATCGGCGGTGGCGCGGAGTTCGAGCAGATGTTCATGATCTCGTCTGCTACCGAAGGACGACACGGCGCGGTTCGCAGTCGCGATCTTTCCGTCCGCCGTCATCGCCATGTTCACTAAAACAAATGGAAGGTCTAAGGTCTGATGTCTAAGGTCTAACGTTTTGCGCTCAGTGCGCGGCGCATTTTTCCGAGCGCGTTCGAGTGGTGATGACTTTAGACCTGAGACTTTAGACTTTAGACTCATAAAAGAAGCATCGCGTCGCCGTAGCTGAAGAACCGATAGCGTTCGCGAACGGCTTCGGCGTAGGCGGCGAGAATGGTTTCGTGTCCGCGCATTTCGCCGGGTGCAGCGAACGCACTCACGAGCATCAGCAAGGTGGAGCAGGGGAGATGGAAGTTGGTGAGCAATGCGTCCACGATTTTGAAAGTGCGTGGTGGGTGGATGAAAATTTTCGTGCGGGCTGTGCCGGGGAGGATGGTAGGGCGCGTCACTCCGTGCGCGCCGTCTGTTGCAATAGTTGCGTCGGCGGGCAGAGGACTGCCCTCCCTACCACTGTTGAATTGCGCTGCGCTTTCCAGAACGCGGACGCTGGTCGTGCCGACGGCGATGACGCGGCGACCTTCAGATTTCGCTGTGTTCACGGCCTTGGCGGTGGCTTCGCTTACTTCGTAGCGTTCCTCGTGCATGATGTGTTCGGCGAGGGTTTCAGCTTTCACGGGAGCGAATGTTCCGAGGCCGACGTGCAGTGTGACGAAACAAATCTCCACGCCGCGCGCGCGGATTTCTGCGAGAAGTTTTTCCGTGAAGTGTAATCCAGCAGTTGGCGCAGCGACGGAGCCGGCGGGTTTGGCGAAGACGGTCTGGTAACGTTCTTTGTCGCTCGCGGGCAGATTGTGTTGGTCGCGTTCGATGTAGGGCGGCAACGGAAGTTCGCCGAGCGAGTCGAGTTCGTTGAGGATGTTTTCTGTGCCGGTGAACTGGAGGCGACGATGGCCTTCGTCGTTGGTGGCGATGACGGTGGCAATGATATTGCCGATTGCTGATTGCCGATTGCCGATTTGGATTCGCGTCCCGATTTTTGCGCGCTTGCCGGGTTTCATCATCGCCCACCAATCGTTGGTGGAATTTTCTTCGAGCAGCAAAATCTCAAACGCGCCGCCGGTATCGGAATTTTTTCCGCGAAGTCGTGCGGGGATCACACGTGAGTTGTTCAGCACAAGCACATCGCCAGCGCGAAAATAATCCAGCACGTCGCGAAAGTTTTTGTGTTCGAGAGTTCCAGTATCGCGATGCACGACGAGCAGGCGCGAGTCATCGCGTTGCGCAGCGGGGAACTGCGCGATCAATTCTGGCGGCAGGTGAAAATCAAAGTCAGCGGTACGCATCGGCGACGAAAGGTTAGCGGGAAGATTTTGTTGAACCACGAAATATTCACCCCGAAAACTTTCGGGACACGAAGTGCACTAAAGAAATCGGGAGGAAAAGTTCGCGCATTGAACTTCTGAACCGTAGCAGCCGACGTGAGTCGGCTCTGACTTCTCGCCAGTGTTTAGATTGAGCGGGATCATCCCGCGATGCGGGACTGCCGCGAGGTTCAAGGAGGGGTGTTCGCCAATCTGCAATTAAGCTTCGAGACTTCAGTTTCTACTAATTGTGCTACCCGATTCGGTCGGCCCATTACTTGTGGTGTCGGTCTGGTTGCCGACAGTTGTTCCCGAACTGTTTTCAACCTGTGAATAACTTCTGCATAAAACTTCGGGAAAGGAGTTGACGCAAAGTGGCAAAGGGTGTTTAACAGTGCGGTGTTGTGGGGCAATTAGGGGTGAAGTGGGTTTCTGGAAAAACCTTGTGAACAAAATGTCGAACAGCGGAACAACGACGCAGATTTACAACTCGATCTACCGGCATGGGGTGGATGAGAAGCGTCGTATCCAAATTCCTTCGATGTGGCGGCCCTCGGAGCCGGGCGTTCAACTCACACTCATCGTCTGGCCGCAACGTTCGGAAGGGCCGTGTCTGCGCGTGTTGCCGCCGAAGGAAATGGCGGAGTTGATGGCGGAACTGGATGCGATGTCGAACGATGACGGTCGCAAAACAATTTTGAAACGCATCATCGGTGCGGAGTCCACGCAGGTGACGCTCGACAAAGCGGGACGCATCTGTGTTCCGGAAGAAATGGCGACGTCAGCGGGCATCGCGAAGGAAGCGACGCTCGTGGGTTTGTTGGATCGGTTCGAGATTTGGGATCCGGCGCGTTACGAGAAGGTGAAGGCGGCGGACATGGTGTTGGCGCAAGAAGCGTTCAAGCGGATGGAGTGAGGGAGACGACTATGAAATTTGGAAGATTGCTGGCATCGGGAAAAAGTCTGGTGAACGGGGATGTGTCCGGTCGGTATCGGATGGAGAAAAACCTTCGATTGCCGAAGTTCATTTCACCGCGCAATCCGTTCAAGCAGGAGAAGGCGGCTGAACCCGCATCGCCCCCAGCGGCGGTCGCCGCTCCTGCTGTCCCGGTCGTGGCTGTCGCCGCCGATGTGTTGCCGCCTGCGAAAAAGATTTCGCTGTCGGTGCGCGTCGGTGGCGGGTTGCAGAGGGTGATTTTGTTTTGTCTGGATCACAATCCGTTCTCGGCAATCGGCAAACCGAAGCTGTCGGGGATACCGCGTTTCGGGAAGCCAGCGCAGACGGAGTTGGCGTTGGATCGTGCGAAGGCGGAGCAGAGCAATCTGGCAAGTGGGCGGAAGGGAAGTGGGACAGTGCTTCCAGCCTGTCCTGTTGCGTGAACTGATTTGGAAGGGTGAAGATTTTTTATAGGTAACGAGGACAGGCAAGATGCGCTGTCCCACTACGGAGTCCGGAAATTTAACGAGCGATGCGAAGTGGCCGAGTTCCTACACAAGCCGGTGATGATGGCGGAAGTGCTGGCAGCACTGTTGCCGAAGCCGGGCGGCCAGTACGCCGATGGGACGCTCGGTGGGGCTGGGCACGCGACAGCCGTGCTGGCGGCAAGCTCGCCGAGCGGACGACTGTTGGCGTGCGACCGAGATGGCGTCGCTCTTGAAGCGGCGACGAAACGACTGGCGGAGTTCGCGGGACGGTTTGAATTGCGGCGCGGGAATTACGCTGAGTTGAGCGAGTGGATTCCGTCGGGGAGTTGCGATGGGTGTCTTTTGGATCTCGGTGTGAGCAGTCCGCAGCTCGATGTAGCCGAGCGCGGTTTCAGTTTTCAAAACGACGGCCCGTTGGACATGAGAATGGATACGCGGCAACCGGTGACAGCGGCGACGTTGTTGAACACGGAGAGCGCGGAAGACATCGCAAAGATTTTTTGGGAATACGGCGACGAACGGGAATCGCGGCGGTTTGCGAGGGCGATTGTGCATGACCGGGAGTTGCGACCGTTCACGACGACGCGGCAGTTGGCGGAGTTGATCGAGAGATTATCGCCGCGCGGCGGGCGCAAGGCGCATCCGGCCACGCGCGTGTTCCAGGCGTTGCGCATCGCGGTGAACGACGAGATCGGCTCGTTGAATCGCGGGTTGGAAGGCGCGTTGAAAATTTTGAAGCCCGGCGGACGGTTGGCGGTGATCACGTTTCACAGTCTGGAAGATCGCGTGGTGAAACTGTTCGGGCGCGAGCGGGCGCGGGATTACACGTTTGACGGGGAAGATGTGCCGGAGTTGCGGAAGCCGTGTGTGCCGGAGATCAAATTGATCAGTCGCAAGGCGATCATGCCTGGTGAAGCGGAGTTGGCCGAGAATCCTCGAAGCCGAAGCGCGCAACTCAGGGTGATGGAGAAAATTTAAGTGGCGAAGAATCGTAAAAATGAATCTGTGGTGCTCCGGTTTGGTCCGGCGTTGAAGGCGTTTGCACTGATCGCGGTGATCGGGGGCGCGTCTGTGGGTTACGTGTGGCAGAAGGGGCAGATTGATCTGCTGGGTCGTCAGATGAAGGAGCGCGAGACGCGCCTGGCGGAGTTGCGGGATCAGAACAAGAAGTTGCGCGACAATCTGGCGATGATGAAGTCGCCCGCGATGCTGGATCAGCGGATGAAGAAGTTGAATCTGGGGATGGTGATGCCGCAGGCGAAGGATGTGTGGCGAGTGGCCGAGCCGTTGCCGAGGCCGGTGAGTGTGATGGCGCGAGCGGCAACTGTGCAGCAAGTGGCGGCGAGATAGTTGAACGAGTTTTTTTGCCGCTGCCTGGATTGCGGTCGTGAGGAACCGACTGCGTCCGGGTGGCTGGCAATGTTTTCAGAGAAGTTGGTAGTGGGGCAGGCTTCCAGCCTGCCCAGTGAGGCGAGTAACTGTTTGAGGCGTTTGAATCGCGGTGTTGGGCTGATGGGAAGCGAAGGTTTGTAGTGGTTTGGGGAAGGGCAGGCAAGATGCCTGCCCCACTACGACAATGTTTTCAGAGAAGTTAGTTTCACGATTTGGCCGGATGCGAGTCCGGCGGGGTTTTCAAAAGATTCACAAAAAAGTTTTACCACCGCCTGTGGCTTGTTGGTTGAGGAACCGAGACGGTTGTGGGCGGTTGGTGATTTTCAAATGGGAAAGCGATTGCAAACAAAGCGGCTGTTGTGGCTGGTGAGCGGGCTATGTCTCGCGTTCATCGGTCTGGGGCTGCGGCTTGCCGATCTGCAAGTGCGGCGGCACGAGGAGTTGCGCGCGTTGGCGGAGGTGAACACGGTGCGCAAAATCCGCATCCAGCCGCGTCGCGGGGACATCCTCGATGTGCGCGGAAATCTTCTGGCGTCCAGCTCGATGGTGAAATCGGTGGCGGCGAATCCAACTCTGCTCACCAACCGTCAGGCAGAAGTGGCGCGAGTGATCGCTCCGATCCTCGGCATGAACGAGGCGGATGTGTTCCGCAAACTTCAGCCCGCAACTTATGTTAACAAGAAGGGGCAGACCGTATCTGACCCGCATGTACCGTTGACGAACAAAGTGTCGCTGGAGACCTGGGGCAAACTTCGTGAAGCGATGGCTGCGCTGAAATTGCCCGGCGTCGAGGATAAGAAATTCACTGCGGCGATGCGGGCGCAGGCCATTTTTGCTGATCCTGTGGAGGATCAGGTGCGGAAGTATCACGGCAATAGTCTGGCGGCGCATGTGCTCGGATTCGTCGGGCGGAATGGTGACACGAACTCGACAGAGTTCGGGCAGATGATCGGCGTGGATGGGATCGAGCGGACGTTTGACGACAAACTTTCCGGCACACAGGGCTGGCGGGTCACGGAGTTGGACAAGCGCGGACGTGAAGTGGTGACGATGCGCGATCAGAATGTTCCGGCGCGTGACGGGTTCAATGTGGTGCTCACGATTGATTCGGTGATCCAGAACGCGTTGGAAAATGCGCTGGAGCAGGCCATGAAAGATTCCACGCCGGTGAACATCACGGGCATCGTGCTGCGTCCGGCCACGGGAGAAATTCTGGCGATGGCATCGCTGCCGGATTTTGATCCGAACAAAGTGCCGCGTGATCCGGAGCTGCGGAAGAATCGGTTGATCACGGATTTTTATGAGCCGGGTTCGACGTTCAAGATCGTGCCGGTGGTGGGCGCGTTGGATGATGGAGCGGTGAAGCTTTCGACGATGTTCAATTGTGAGAACGGAGCGTTCCGTTTCGCGGGTGAGACGTTGCACGATCATCACCCCAATGGCGTCCTGTCGGTGGAGCGGATCATCACGAAGTCGTCGAACATTGGTGCGGCGAAAATCGCGATGGAGATCGGGGAGAATCGGCTTTACGAACGCATCAGCAAGTTTGGGTTCGGGATGCGGACGGGGATTCAACTTCCATCCGAGTCGCGCGGCATGTCGCATCCGGTGAAAAGTTGGCCCAAGGTTGGCATCGCGCAGATTCCGATGGGGCATGGCATTGCCGTGACGCGATTGCAGATGGCGATGGCGATGGCGGCGATCGCGAATGAGGGCTGGCTGATGCGTCCGATGTTGGTGAGTCGTCTGGAGGATGGTGCGGGGAATGTGGTCGCTCAATATCAACCTCAACGAGTCCGGCGCGCGGTGGGTGAGGCCGCTGCCGCAGACATGGTGAAGGCGTTGAAGACGGTGGTGTCCGTCGAGGGAACTGCGATGAAGGCGGCGATGACCAATTACACCGTCGCGGGAAAGACCGGCACGGCCCAGAAGCCGGGGAAGGGTGGTTATCAGGATGGAAAATTCATCTCGTCTTTCATCGGGTTTTTCCCTGCGGACAAACCAGAAATCTGCATCTCAATCGTGTTGGATGAACCGACAAAGCAAGGTCACTTCGGCGGCGTGGTGGCTGCGCCGGTGTTTCACGAAGTGGCGACGGCGGTGGCGAGTTATCTGCACATCGTGCCGGATAAAAATGTCGGCGAAGGAACGTCAGGCAGCATCGGGGCATCACCGGTTGATGTCCGGTCAGTGAGAACAGTGGCAGCAAGAACGTCGAGACCCCAATGAGATTATGAATCCAAACAGCATCTCCCATCGGTTGTTCGTTTCAGCATTGTCGCAGAGCGGTCAAGCTCCGGCCAAACGTCCGGAGCCGCGCATAGAATTCCGCTCCGTGGTGAAATCCAACGAGGCGAAGCAGGCGCAGTCCGCCACAGCTGCTGCCGCGCGCAAGTTGAGTGAGTGGTCGTGGAGCGGCTGGCAGCACACGACGATTTGAGTAGTGGGACAGGCGTCTCGCCTGTCCTGTGAGGCGGACATTTTTCGGGCAGGAATAAACAATATCAACATCGGGCAAGATGCCCGCCGATGGACAGGCGAGACGCCTGTCCCACTAGCAGCGGCGAGAAGGCGACAACGTGAAGCAATTTTGTGGAAAACAGGGACTTGGAATTTGCAGTGTCGGCTTGCGGCGGAGAACTCTTGAAGGGTTCGCCGACGGAGAGATTTTTACGGGTCAACACGGATTCGCGGCAGGCGCAGGCGGGGGATTTGTTCATCGCGCTGTCGGGCGAACGGTTTGATGGACACGCGTTCGTGGCGGAAGTCGCGGCGAAGGGTGCGGCGGCGGTGGTGATTGAGCGCGGGCACAAGCTGGTGGTGTTGCCGGAGTGCGTGGTGGTCCAAGTGGCGAATGCGCGGCTGGCGTATGGGCAAATCAGCGCGGCGTATCGGAAACAATTTTCGCTGCCAGTCATCGCGGTGGGCGGGTCGAACGGGAAGACGAGCACGAAGGAATTGATCGCGGCGGTGTTGCGGCAAAAGCTGGCGACGTTGTGGAGCGAGGCGAGTTTCAATAATGACGTGGGCGTGCCGGCGACGTTGCTGCGATTGGACAAAACGCATCAGGCCGCAGTGGTGGAAGTGGGGACGAATCATCCGGGTGAACTCGCGCCGTTGGTGAAATTGATCGCGCCGCAGTTCGGGGTCATCACGAATGTGGGTCGCGAGCATCTGGAGTTTTTCGGTGATCTCGACGGTGTGGCGAAGGAAGAAGGCGTGTTGGCGGAGTTGTTGCCAACGGACGGAATACTTTTCCTGAACGGCGACAACGAGTGGAGCGACGCGATGGCGAAGCGCGCGAAGGCGGCGGTGATCCGAGTGGGTGCGGCAGAGAATTGCGACTGGCGCGTGAAGAATGTGAAGTTGGACAAGAACGGCGCGGCGTTTTCCGTCGAGACGGCGCGGAAAGAATTTTGCGGGACGTATCGCATCGGTTTGCTGGGGCGGCATCAGGTGGGGAACGCGTTGTTCGCCATCGCGCTCGGAGCGGAGCTGGGGTTGAGCCGCGACGAGATCAAGATTGGTTTGGCAGAGTGCGTTCCGGCGAAGATGCGACTGGAGATTTACGAGGCGTCGGGCGTGCGGGTGTTGGATGACGCGTATAACGCGAACGCAGATTCGATGCTGGCAGCGTTGTTGGTGTTGCAGGAGTTGCCGTGCAAGGGCAGGCGCGTGGCGGTGTTGGGGGACATGGCAGAACTCGGCGCGCAGAGTGAAAGCGCACACGCGGAAGTGGGGCGTCGCGCGGCGGAGTTGGGCGTGGAGCAGTTGATCGCGGTGGGAAAGATGGCGGGCACGATGGCGCAAGCGGCGCGCGAGGCGGGGTTGAGTCGCGTGATCGAACTTGAGAACGCGGAGTCGGCGGCCAGTTCGATTAAATCATTTTTGAAAGCGGGCGACACGGTGTTGTTGAAAGCATCGAGGTCGTCGCAATTGGAGCGGATCGCGAATGCGTTGAAGGCGGGCGATGTTGGTAAACGGAATTAGCAGCGTCGTTCGTTCCCGGTCTTGTCCTCGATTTTAATTTTCGAGGACGAGGACGAGGACGAGGACGAGGACGAGGACGAAGCGGATGTTATTTTATCTCAGCCAATTGATTTTGGACGCAGCGGAAGGAACGGCGTGGGCGCAATACGTGTCGCCGTTGCGTTTGTTCCGTTACATCACGTTCCGCAGTGCGGGCGCGGCGGTGACGGCGTTTTTGTTGAGCATGTGGCTTGGGCCGAAAGTGATCGAGTGGCTGAAGCGGTTGAAGTTCGGTCAGGAATACAAAGACCTCGCGGATCAGGCCGGTGATTTCAAGGCGCGCGTGTTGAGCAAGAAGGGGGTTCCGACGATGGGCGGAATCCTGATCGTGCTGGTGTTGAATCTGACGGCGATCTTGTGGGGGCGGATGAATCCGTTGCTGGAGTTGACTCTGCTGGCGGTGCTGGTGCTGACGGGGTTGGGGTTCTACGACGACTACGCGAAGATCATCAAGCAGCAGGGCGGAGGCGCACCGCCGCATGTGAAGCTGTGGGTGCAATTCGCGGTGGCGGCATTCGTGGCGGTGTATCTGTGGAAGCTGCCGATGATGAGCGAGCTTCGGTTTCCAGAGATGAAAACCGTGATGCACAACAATCTCGTCGAGACGTTGATGTTGCCGTTCTACAAATATCCCATCGAGTGCGGTGCGTTCATCGGCATCGTTGTTGTGATGCTGACGATCGTGGGAAGTTCCAACGCGGTGAACCTGACGGACGGACTGGATGGGTTGGCGATTGGTTGCACGATCATTACGTCCATCGTGTTTCTGGTGCTGACGTATCTGGCGAGCAATTTCAAGTATGCGACGTATCTGCAAATCCCGTTCGTGCCGGGCGCGGAAGAGTTGACGGTGTTTTGTGCGGCGATGATTGGCGCGGGCATGGGATTTTTGTGGTTCAACTGTCATCCGGCGGAAGTGTTCATGGGGGACACGGGATCGCTGGCGTTGGGTGGGGCGTTGGGATTGATCGCGATCTTGATCCATCAACCCGGAGTGTTGGTGATCGCGGGTGGCGTGTTTGTGATCGAAGCCCTGTCGGTCATCATCCAGAAAGGCTGGTTCAAATACACGCGGTTGAAGTATGGGGAAGGGCGGCGGTTTTTCAAGATGGCGCCCATCCATCATCACTTCGAGAAGATGAATTGGTATGAATCAAAAGTGGTGACGCGATTTTACATCTTGAGCGTGTTGTTCGCGGTGCTGGCGTTGAGCACGTTGAAGATTCGGTAGGGTGGGACGTTTTGCGTGGTGCGTTTTGCGTCAAGTATTCGCGGGACGCTCCGTGAATACTTGACGCAACACGGAACACGGAACACGGGTGAGAATGAAGAGTTGATTTGCGTGAGCGGGGAAGCAGTGGTTGTGGCGAAAAAACGTGCGCGCGTTGAACGCTTTCCTCCTTGCGGCGCGGGCGGTTCGTTGTTACAAAAATGGTCGAAGCGGAGTCGTTTTATTTGCGCCAGTCAGTTGGTGCGAATCACGTCCCGCTTTTTCCCTGCTTCGACAGTTTTTCGCAACAACCATTTGTGGCGTGAAACCCTTTGTTTGCAGGGTAAATCAATTAGTTGGGGTGCGTCGGCGACGCACCACAACATGCGCCACAAACCGAGGGTCGGTCAGGCCATCGGGAATTCGGTCGCCGGAATAAACAGATTTGTTGCGGTCTCTTTTGAGGGAAAAGACCGCCGCAAAAAATAAAAACCAAACCTCAACGAAAGGACGCGATTACGCGCCAAAGAAAATGAACAGTCCATTGATACCCCAAGGCTCAAATCTGGAGCAACAAGACAAAGCCCGCTCCAGTCTCAAAACAAAAATATTCGTCGCGCTCGGCGTGAACGTCGCCGTGCTGCTCGGCTTGTTGCTGACACCCGGTTGCAAACGGGAACAACCCGTGGCTGAAGTACCACCTGAGTCATTTTACGCGGACACGAATACCGTGCCCGGAGTGACGGACACGAATGTCGCCTACGCGGCGGATACGAACATCGCGCAGCCAACACCGCCGCCGTATGTCGAGCCGACTCCTCCGGCACAGCCCGAAGCCACGGCCAGCGAGTACACGATCCAGAAGGGCGACACGTATTCGACCATCGCGCCCAAGTTCAACATCTCGGTCAAGGCGTTGCAGACGGCGAATCCGAATGTGAATCCCGCGAAACTTCAGATCGGAAAGAAGATCAACATCCCCGGCGCAACGACGACGGTTGCCGCTCCGTCCGGTGGCGGCACGGTTGTGGATGTTGCCTCCGGCATGACGACCTACACGGTGAAGTCTGGCGACACGCTCGGCAAACTCGCTACCGAGTTTCACACCACGGTTAAAGCGATCCAGTCCGCGAACGGATTGGCTGACACGAAGATCAAAGTGGGTCAGACGTTGAAGATTCCGACCAAGTAATTGAATTCAACACGGACGCCGCGTGACCTCGACGCGACGTCCGTTTCCACAACTAATGACCCTCTCCCCCTCCACCCCCTCACCCCGAATCCAATAATGGGTGAGGGGAAGGATGGGAGGGGGAGAGGGTGAAAAAAATTGAAACTCGCCACCACCATACTTGCCGCCTGTGTCGCCGCGTTGCTGACGCTGGGGTTGGTGATGCTTTACAGTTCGAGCATGAACATGCCGGACAAGGTGTCCGTGGTGAAGGGTTCAAATCTCCTGATGACACAGTTGATGTGGTGCGGATTGGGAATGGTGGCGTGCGTCATCGCTGCGAGCCTGAATTATCAACTGCTGAAAAAATTCGCGTGGCCGATCTTCATCGTTGCCATCGTGATGTTGGCGTTGCTGTTCGTTCCCGGTGTCGGACACAAAGTCAAAGGTGCGATTCGTTGGTACAAGATTGGCGGTGTGAGTTTTCAACCTTCCGAGGTCGCCAAACTTGCGTTGATCATCATCACGGCGTGGTATTGCGACCGGTATCAACGAAAGATGGACACGTTGAAACAAGGCGTGTTGATTCCTGGAGCCATCATCGCTTTGATGCTCGGCTTGATCTTCATCGAGCCGGATCGTGGCACAACCATTCTGCTCGCGGCGGTCACAGGCTTGATGCTGCTCGTCGCGGGAGTCCGCTGGAAATTCATCATCCCGCCGATCGTGTTGGCAGTGACTGCGCTGGCAATTTCTTTAGCCCGCGATCCGATGCGCGCGAAGCGGCTGTTCAGTTGGATGAATCTCGAAGAGACGAAAGAAGGCGTGGGCTATCAGGCTTATCAAGCGATGATCGCGCTCGGCTCTGGCGGTTGGTTTGGATTGGGCTTGGGTAATGGTCGTCAAAAACTTGGCTTCGTGCCGGAGCATCACACGGATTTTATTCTCTCGATCATCGGGGAAGAACTCGGACTCGTGGCCACGCTCGGTGTGGTGCTGGGTTTCGTGCTCATCATCATCTGCGGCATCTATATCGCCACGCACGCACGCGACACATTCGGCACGATGCTCGCAACTGGCATCACTTTCCTGATCGGCCTGCAAGCGTTCATCAACATCGGCGTCGTCACCAGTGCGTTGCCGAACAAGGGACTCGCATTGCCGTTCATCAGCTACGGCGGCTCGAATCTTCTCGCGATGCTCGCGTGCATCGGCGTGTTGATCAGCGTGGCGCGACAAGCTCGCGAACCTGAGATCAAACCCGCAAATCCCTTCGCCTCGGACGAACTTACCAGCGCGCACGCCACATGACGCACGACAGCGAAATGTTTTCATCCTCTCCCCCTCCAACCCCCTCACCCATTTGCTCACAAGTGAGGGGGAGGTTTGGAGGGGGAGAGGGTCATCATTGCAAGCCACACGTCGCCATCGCTTGCGGAGGCACGGGTGGTCATCTCTTTCCCGGACTCGCTGTCGCGGAGCAACTGATCGCTCGCGGTTGCACCGTGAGCGCGCTCATCTCGCCGAAGGATGTGGATCAACAAGCGGTGAAATCCGCGCGCGCTGTCGAAGTCGTCACGCTTCCCGCCGTCGCATTGCAGAGTGGTAGTCGCATCGCTTTTTTTCGTGGGTTTTTCAAATCGTTCCGCGCGTCCCGCGCGTTGTTCAAGACGCGTCGCCCGGATGCAGTGCTGGCGATGGGCGGATTCACCGCCGCGCCGCCGGTGTTCGCCGCGAAGGCGATGGGCGTCAAAACTTTTCTGCACGAGTCGAACACCATTCCCGGCAAAGCGAACCGCTGGCTCGCGCGGTTTGTGCATCAGGCGTTCGTGGGATTTTCCGAGGCGGAAGGTCGTCTGGCCGCACGCGAAGTTGTCGTCACCGGAACTCCCGTTCGCGCCGAGTTTCAGTTCCGCGATGTGGCGTTGTGCCGTGCGGCATTGGGACTTGATCCCGCGCGACCTGTGGTTCTCGTCACGGGCGGCAGTCAGGGCGCGCGCGGCGTGAACGATCTCATCATCGGAGCGTTGCCGATGTTGGCGCGTCATGCGTTGCAATGGCAGTGGCTGCATCTCGCCGGGCCGAACGATGTCGAAAAAGTGAAGCAGGCCTACGCGAAACACGAGTTGAACGCCACAGTGTTTCCGTTTCTCGCGCAGATGGAACTCGCGCTGGGTGCTGCGACGGCGTGCGTGAGCCGCGCGGGAGCGTCGTCGCTGGCGGAGATCGCGGCGATGCGATTGCCGACGTTGCTCGTGCCGTTGCCGACCTCGGCGGACAATCATCAATGGCATAACGCGCGAGCCTTCGAGGAGACGAGCGCGGCGCAATTACTTCAACAAGGCGATGCGACGCCGGAGAAGGTTTCCACGCTGTTGCGCGAATTGGTGGAAGACACCGCTGAACGCGAAGAGATGCGGGGCTCTCTCGCGAAGTGGCATGAGCCGAGGGCGGCAGAGAAGATCGCGGATGCAATTCTCTTGAGCCTTGGCAGAGAGGTGGAGAAAAGCTCCACGCACGAACATCCGGTCACCAGAGAAATTCCAGGATCGAGTCAGCAGGTTGCGGTTTCGAAGGCGACTCAACTCACATGACCGCTTCACCCATCATGGAATCTCCACAGTCAAACTCCGCGACACTCGCCGGAGAACTCGCGAGTTGCCTGTCCGCCTCAAGCGTGGTGCGTGCGAACGAACCGCTGGCGAAGAAGACGACCTTGCGCGTGGGCGGCCCAGCGGACGTGTATGTCGAACCAGCGAACGAAGCAGACTTGTCCGCCGTGCTGAAATTTTGCGCAGAGCGCGGTGAGAACTTTTTCATGCTGGGACGCGGATCGAATCTGCTCGTGCGCGATGGCGGGATTCGCGGCGTGGTGATCTGTCTGGCGCATCCCGGTTTTAGCGCGGTGGAAATTGTTGGCGACAGAATCCGCTGCGGTGCCGGTGCGAAGCTGAAACAAGTTTCCGTGGACGCCAAGCGCGCGGGACTGACGGGCGTGGAGTTCCTCGAAGGCATTCCGGGCAGTGTGGGCGGGGCGTTGCGGATGAATGCGGGCGCGATGGGCGCGGAAACTTTTGGCGCGGTGGAATCCGTGCGCGTGATGGATCGCGACGGGAATGCGCGGGATATTTTGTCGGCGGACATCGCGGTTGAGTATCGCTGCTGTGCTTTGTTGAAGGATCACATCGCATTGGGCGCCGCGTTCAAATGCAAAGTGGCGACGCGCGAGGAAGTGGAGCAACGCATGAGCGTTTTCAGCAACAAGCGCTGGGATTCGCAACCAGCGGCACCGAGTGCGGGTTGTTGTTTCAAGAACCCGACGGCGATTCCGGCGGGAAAGCTGGTGCAGGAACTTGGCTTGAAGGGAGCGAAGATCGGCGGCGCGATGGTTTCCTTTGAACACGGAAATTTTATCACGAACGACGGCTCTGCCACGGCGCGCGATGTTTTAGAACTGATCGAACTCATCAAAGCGAAGGCCAAGGCTGAACGCGGGATCGAGTTGCACACGGAAGTGGAAATTGTGGGAGAGGATTGACGCGATGGGGACTGTTTCAAAACTAAATATCACAGTGATGCTCGGCGGGCCGAGTGCGGAGCGCGATGTCTCGTTGCGTTCGGGCGCGTCGGTGGCGGCGGCGTTGAGATCGCTTGGCCACACCGTCACTGAGCTTGATCCGCAAAAGCCGGGTTGGAAACTATCGCGTGGAACAGATGTCGTTTTTCTGGCGTTGCACGGGACGTATGGCGAGGACGGCACGGTGCAAGCGGAGTTGGAATTATTGGGCGTGCCTTACACTGGTTGCGATTCTGCTGCGAGTCGTGTGGGGTTTGATAAGGCGTTGACCAAGCAACGTTGTGTGGCCGAAGGCGTGCCGACAGCGCGGTCATTTGTTTTGGAAACGGCGAAGACACCGTGGCCGATGGGGTGGAATCCGCCGATGGTCATCAAACCCGTGCGGCAGGGATCGAGCGTGGGATTGCAATTCGTCGAGCGTGTTGAGGAGTGGTCGGCGGCGTTGACGGAATCGTTGCGGCATGATTCGCAGGTGTTGGTTGAAGAAAAAATCATCGGTCGCGAAACCACGGTGGGCATTTTAGACGATAAACCGCTGCCCATCGTCGAGGTGCGACCGAAGTCCGGCGTCTATGATTACCGGACGAAATACAGTGTGGGTGCGACGGAATACTTTTGTCCCGCGCCGTTTGATGACGCGACAACGAAGCGCATTCAGGCGGCGGGCCTTGCGGCGTTCAAGGCGATTGGCGGTCGTGATTACTCGCGCGTGGACGTGATGGTGCGTGCGAACGGCGATCCCGTGGTGTTGGAAGTGAACACGCTTCCGGGCATGACGGAGACGAGTCTGTTGCCGAAAGCGGCAGCGGCGGCGGGGATCGGTTACGCGGAGTTGTGTCAACGGATGGTAGAACTGGCACTCAGAAGAATTAAAAATTAAAAATGCAAAATTCAAAAACAGGGATGCGTGAGGGAGCAGTTGTCTGTGGTGGGGCGAGCGTCCTCGCGAGCCGGCTCGTCAGTAGCCTCGCCCCACCAGAAGCCTTCGGCGCGCTGCGCCGTGCCAGCATTTTTAATTTTTAATTTTGAATTGATCGATGTGGGGAAAACGAAAACAAGTTAATCGCAGGCTGGGGCGCGTGCATGTGCTGGACGTGAAGTTGCGTTCTGATCACGTTCGCAAGACGCGGGCGCGTTTTGTCGCGCTGTCGCTTGGCGCGCTCATCGGCATCGCGTTCGGTGGATTCGCTTGCTGGCGCGGCGGCGAGTGGGTGTTGAACCGTGTCGCGTACGAGAACCCGGCGTTTGCGATCAGCAGTGTCGAAGCGCAGACGGACGGCGTGATCTTGCCGGATCAGTTGCGGCGTTGGGCGAACGTGCGGCCCGGTGAAAATCTTCTCGCACTCGATCTGGCGCGAGTGAAGCGTGATCTGGAAATGGTACCGATGATCGCGACGGTTTCCGTGGAACGGATCTTACCGAAGACGCTGCGCATCCGTGTGGTGGAGCGTGAACCCGTGGCGCAGGTAGCTGTGTTGCGTTCGAACAATCGCGGCGGAGTGGAGACGGCGGTGTTTCATCTGGACGCAGCGGGGTTTGTGATCCAGCCGTTGGATCCGCGCCAGCGCACACGTCCGCTTGGGCAGGGAGACGATTTATTACCCATGTTGAAAGGCATCAAGCCCGGCGAATTGCAACCAGGTCGCGCGCTCGAATCGCCCGCAGCGCAGGCGGCGTTGAAACTCGCGGCAGACTTCGCGTATTCACCGATGGCGGGGCTTGTGGATCTGAAAACGATTGATGTCACCGCGCTGGATGTGATCGTCGTGAAGACGGGGCAGGGGAGCGAAGTGACTTTTGGTCTTGAGAATCTGGATCAGCAACTCCGCCGCTGGCGCGAGGTGCATGAGATGGGGATGCGTATGAGAAAGGGCAATCTCGCCACGCTAGATCTCGCAGTTTCCAACAACGTGCCCGCGCGCTGGATCGAAGCCAGCGTGACGCCGCCACCGGCTAAAGCTCCCAAACCTCTTCGCAACAGGAGACGCAATGTTTGATTCTTCATCCATCATGGTCGGCCTTGAGATCGGAACATCCAAGGTCTGTGTGGTCGTCGGCGAAATGAACGACGAAGGCGCGCTGAACATTATCGGCGTGGGCCAATCGAAATCGCGCGGCGTGCGCAAAGGCGAGATCGTGGACACGCGCGCCGTGGAGGAAGACGTGCGTCATGCCGTGACGGAAGCCGAACACAGCGCGGACGTGGAAGTCCGCAGTGTTTATCTCGGCGTCAGCGGCGGACACATCCGTGGCTTCAACAATCGCGGTGTGCATCCGGTGGTTTCGGCGGATCGCGAGATTTCAGATTTCGACGTGCAGGACGTGGTGAAGAATGCGAAGGCGATCAATCTGCCGCAGGACAACACAGTGGTTCATGCGATCCGCCAACACTTTCTCGTGGACGGTCAGGATGGCGTGAAAGACCCCGTGGGCATGTTGGGCGCGCGACTCGAAGTGGACGTCCACGTCATTCACGGGCATCTCAATCGTCTGCAAAACGCCATCCGCGTGGTGAAGGGAATGCAGTTGGAAGTTGAAGAAGTCGTGTTCAACGGACTTGCCTCCTCGCTCGCTGTGTTGACACCTGCGGAAAAAGAACTGGGCGCGCTGGTCATTGACATGGGCGGCGGCACTACGAATTACGTCGTCTATTCCGGCGGCGTCATCAAGCACAGCGGCGTGATCGCGGTGGGTGGCGATCATGTGACGAACGATCTGGCGTTCGGATTGAAAGTGCCGCAGAGCCGCGCGGATCAGTTGAAGATCGAGAACGGTCACGCGTTGTTGGATGAATCTGTGGCGGGACAGAAAATGAAAATCACGAGCGACCTAGGCCTTCCGCTCAATACGATCAATCTCGGTCATCTGCGCCGCATCATGTCGCTGAGATTAGAGGAGACGTTCCAACTCATCGCGCAGGACGTGGAGCAAGCGGGCTTGCTGGATTACATCCGCGCGGGAGTTTTCCTGTGCGGCGGCGGTTCGCGTGTGCCGGAGGTGACGCGTCTGGCCGAGCAGATTTTGCAACTGCCCGTTTGCATCGGACGCACCACGAACATCAGCGGATTGAACACCTCGATGGACAAACCGGAGCTGGCGACGGCGATCGGGCTGGTGCGCTTCGCATCGTTCAAGACACGTCAGCGTGACGCGCGTCCGTCATTTTTCCAGAACGCCAAAAGTATTTTCGGCAAACTCATTCCTCGCTAACCCCTCGCTGTCATGGAAACCGAATTGAACCAAGCAACCCCTCCTGCTGCGGACGGAAAACAACCGCGCATCAAAATCTTTGGCGTCGGCACGGCGGGCATCGCCATCGCCGAACAGATGGCGACGGGTGGATTTGCGACCGCGCGATTCGCCGCCGTGAACGCCGATGCGTCCGGCGTGACGACCATTGCCGAGCAGATTCATCTCGAAACGAAAGTGCTGCGCGGTTTGGGGACGGGCGGCGATCCTGAGCGCGGAAATAAACTTGCGGAAGATCATTTCGAGACGCTCACAAAGAGTTGTGCCGATGTGGATGTGGTTTTCATCGTGGCTGGACTGGGCGGCGGCGCGGGTTCGGGAGTGAGTCCTGTGCTGGCGCGGGCGGCGCGTGAGAGCGGCGCGCTCGTGCTGGCGTTTGTCTCGCTGCCGTTCGAGTGCGAGGGCAACCGCCGTCAGCAACAGGCTCAACATGCGCTCGACCATCTCAAGCTCGCGTGCGACGGCGTGATCTGTCTGCCGAATCAGAAAGCGTTCAAGTTGCTGGATGAAAACGCGAGCTTCGCCGACAGCTTCCGCGCTTCCGTGAAACTGTTGATCGAAGGCGCGCTCGGCGTCTGGCGGCTGATGAAGCATCGCGGTATCGTGGAGATTCACTTCGAGGATTTGAGCGCGGTGTTGCGCGAGCGTCATGGTGAAAGTTGTTTCGCCACCGTGGAAGCTGCGGGCGAGAACCGGGTGGAAACGCTGTTGGAAAAAATATCCGCACACCCGCTGTTGGATGGAACGAAGGCTTTGGAAGAAGCCGCGACGGTTCTGGTGAGCATTCTGGGCGGGCCAGAGCTTTCGATGAAGGACGTGAATCGCTTAATGCAACAGGTGAACGCTCACGCCGCGAAAGCGCGCGTCATCATGGGCGCGGCGGTGGATGAATCATTCGCTGGCCGTCTCGCAGTGACGATCATCGCCACATCGCCGCGCAAGCACGAGGTTGGCAAACCATCCGCAGCACCGGCCAAGCTTGTTGAAATTGAAACGCCAGCAATGGCGGCGGAGTTCTGCGGAGAATTGTTGCCGACGGAAACCAAGCCGACGGAGCGTGCCGTTACGCCTGCTGTGGCCGCCGCGCCCGCGCTGAATCTGGAGCAGCGCGAGGAGATTATTTCCAAACGCACGGGCAAACCCATCCGTAGTCGCAGACCCGGCGAACCGCGCATGAGACAGATCACGCTGCCGCTGGACATCGTGAACAAAGGCCGCTTCGACAAGAGCGAGCCGACGATCCACAAGGGCGAGGACTTGGATTTGCCGACGTATATCCGGCGCGGCGTGGCGTTGAATTGATCCTAAACCCGGCAGTTGGATTGCCACAAAAAGGCACAAGAAGCACAAAGCCGAGTGGCAGATGGCAGAACGATTAAAGGCAGAATAATTCAAACCGAAATTCAGGAAAATCATTCTGCCATAAATGATTCTGTCTTCCTGCGGACGGTTTCAGTTTGAGCATCAGAAAACCAACACCAGCGATGTTTTCCCCGTCACGAGCCGCATTGTTGTTCATCCCGCAAGTCCGTCGCCGTAATCAGCAGCGAGAACCAGTCGCCTTTCAATTTCTTCCGGCGTGTGTGGAAACATCCGGTCGTAAAGTCCCGACCAAGCAGCGTCCGAGCAATACAGTTCTTCGTCCGCAAGTTCGCCTGCCTCCGCACGACGACATGCTTCGGCGGCGAAGCGGCGCAACGCGTGCGGCCAACCGCTGTCCGCATCTTCAAATCCGTCAGGGTGCAGGCCGGGGTAAAGATACGCAACGGAGCACCAAGCCCGCGCGAATGTTTCGTTCGGAAGTTCAGTGAGTGGTTGTTTCAACGCCAGCCGCAATTCACGACCGGCACTTTGCAAACGGTTTGGAATCGCAAGCTTGCCTGAACTGCCCGTTTATGGTTTGAATAAACCTTAATCCGGCAGTTGGAACGCTTGCCAAGAGGGGCAAGTGATTGGTGGAATGGGCTATGCCCTTGCAAACAACCTCGGTGGAGATTCACCCAGCGGGTGAAGTGTTTGATGAACGCCGCGCGCTGGCTCAAGTTGTG
>JANNAO010000078.1:0-5109 GCA_031384405.1 Verrucomicrobiota bacterium
GTCGTGTTCCAAGTCCGACCGGGTTGCGACGCGCTCTACAATTCCAAGATTGAGCCGTGGTCGGAATATCTCACGGGCACGATGGGCAAAGCTCCATCGCCGCTCTGGGATCCGCTGGCGTTCGCCGTGGATGAAGCGCACAAGCGCGGACTGGAACTGCACGCGTGGTTCAATCCATATCGCGCGTATCACTTCAACGCCAAGTCGCCGATCTCTGCCAATCACGTCAGCAAGACCAAGCCACAGATCGTCGCGCGTTATGGACGCTACCTCTGGCTCGATCCCGGCGAACGCGAGACGCAGGATTATTCGTTGAGCGTGGTGATGGATGTGGTGAAGCGTTACGACGTGGATGGAATTCACTTCGACGATTATTTTTATCCCTACGCCGAGAAAGGCGCGGATGGAAAGGAACTAGATTTTCCTGACGACGTAAGCTGGAAAAAGTTTGGCGCAAGTTCCGGAATGAGCCGTGACGACTGGCGACGTGAGAACGTGAACACGTTCATCCAACGCGTGAACGCCGCGATCAAGGCGCAGAAACCGTGGGTGAAGTTCGGCATCAGCCCGTTCGGTATCTGGCGTCCGTCCAATCCGCCACAGATCAAAGGCTACGATGCTTACTCGAAGCTTTATGCCGACGCTCGCAAGTGGCTCGCACAAGGTTGGGCGGATTATTTTGTCCCACAACTCTACTGGGCCATCGAGCCGAAGGAGCAAAGCTTCCCTGTGCTGCTCGAATGGTGGAACGCACAGAATCCCAAGAACCGGATCATGTGCGCAGGCGTGGATGCCACGAAGGGTCTTTTGAAATGGTCGCCCGAGGAAATCCCGAATCAGATCGCCATCACGCGCAAACAAAGCGGACCCGGCGGTTACGTGCTTTGGAACATGAAACACACTGCGCAAAACAACGCGCTATGTTCGCGACTGCGAAGCGAGATCAATTTGCAAAACGCGCTCGTCCCTGCACTGACGTGGATTGATCGGCCTGCGCCATCGCAACCTGTCGTCAAGGCTTCCGACTCGAAATCCACGACGCATCAAACTGTGAGTTGGGGTATCGCGTCTGCCGAGGATGTACGGTTCTGGGTTGTGCAATCCAGGACGGACGGAGGTTGGACGACTGAGATATTTCCCTCCTCGCGAACGACACAAACCTTCCCCCGCGCCAGCCTTGATGCCGTTTGCGTGACAGCGATTGGACGATCAGGCATCGCAGGCAATCCGGGAGTGTTGGAGATTGGCACAGCGCGAAACTCGACTGAAAAGCTTACGTCTCCGAAGATGCGGTGAACGCGCAATCACCAGCGGAGTGTTTTCAAAATCTGTTTTAGCTGCGGAGCAGCGGCAGAAGTTAGCCCACGGCGCGAGCCGTGGGTGGGTTGCGTTGAATCACAAGCCCCGGCAGGGGCGATAGACGTTGGTTTAATCCGTGTTTTTTCTGTCACCCCTAACGGGGCTTGTTCTTCCGCTCGGCTTTCCCACGGCTCGCGCCGTGGGCTAACTTCTATCGCACCTCCGGTGCTGAGTCCCTGAAAAGCATTTTGAAAATACGCCCTAGCGGAGTGAACAAACCGACCGAATCAGGAAGCCACTCCTTATTTTTTTCTGATCGCAAAAAACTTTGCAGCGGCAGCGTGGTCTAGGACGACAGCAGGGTCGCGTTGCAGAGCGTCGAAGTAATGTTTTGGAAAACCCTCGCCTTCCTCTGACGCGACGAGCAACTGCCGGGTTTGTTTCACCAACTCCTCGACATCTGCATCCGTCAGCGGCTTTCGCTTTGAGTCCAATGCCTGATCCATCGTGACGATGAGCAGCGAGAGCGGGTGCAACCAGGCGAACCACGGATCACTTGTGAGCAGTTGCAGGAAATGATTCGGCGACGGGATGGTGCCTATGGTTTGTTCGTAGCTGATACGCTCGGAATCCACGAGCGTCTTGTGCAACTCCAGTAGCGCGGCGCGAAGCTCAGGGAGTTGATGGCTCATTTCTTCGGCGCCACATAAACGCCGCTGCCGTTGATCTCGTTGAGGATCATGTCGAGCGTGCGATCAATCGCTCCAAGGTTTTGCTGCACCACGGCGTGCGCGTTGCGACCAAGCTGATCTCTGCGAGCGGAGTTGGACAACAAGTCTTCAAACGTCTTCTCCAACGCGGCGGCATCGGCCACTTGCACCGCTCCGTCGCGCTCTAAGAACGCATTCGTGACATCGGTGAAATTCTGCATGTTCGGGCCGAAGACCATCGCCTTGCCGAGCGCACCCGGCTCGATGGGATTTTGTCCGCCCTGCGCCGTGAGGCTTTTGCCGACGAACACCAGCGTGGCGTGTTCGTAAAAGAATTTGAGTTCGCCCGTTGTGTTCACCAACAGACAATGAGCGTCGGCTGGTGTGGATCGTTTGCTCAAGTCGCCGTCAAGTTCGGAGCGCAACACATGCTTCACTCCGCACTTGGCGAGATCGCGGATCACATCCTTCGTCCGCTCCGCGTGGCGCGGCACGAGCACGAGAAACAGATCGGGAAATTTCTGGCGCAAGCGAAGGAACATTTCACCCAGCAACGCCTCCTCACCATCGTGCGTGCTGCCGCAGACCAACACCGGCGCGCCGACGGTTGCGCCTGCCTGCCAGAGCAGTGTGGGGACATTGAGAGTCCGTTTGTCGGAAGCGTGAGCAGCGTCGAACTTCATGCTGCCAGTCACGCGGATGGCTTCGGGGCGGAACCCCAGTTCACGCAGCCGTACGGCGTCGGATTCATTTTGTGCCCCCACACCCGCGAACGTGGCGAACAGCGGACGGAAGATGAACCCGAAGCGTTTGTAGCCGCGATATGAACGTTCCGAAAGCCGGGCGTTGACGAGGAACAGCGGGATGCGTTGCTGTTGCGCGCGCCAGATGAAGTTCGGCCAGATTTCCGCTTCCACCAGAACGATGGCTTCCGGTTTGATGACCGCCTGAGCGCGCGCCACGTAGCTGCGCCGATCCACCGGGTAATAAATCTTGCTGACTTGTGTGGGCAACTTCTTCCGCAACTCGCCCATGCCAGTAGTGGTGGTGGTGGAGACGACGAGTTTGATGTTGGGCAAACGCGGTTCAAGCGCGCGGACGAGCTGAGTGCAAATGCCGACCTCGCCCACGCTCACGGCATGAATCCACAGCGAGTGACGATTCGTTAATGCCTGCTTGAGTTTGGTGTCGTATTGGGCAAAACGTTCGCCGAAGCCATTGACCCAATTCCCGCGCCGCCACATCCGCCAAAAATAGTATGGCGACGACAGCACGAAAAATATCAGGAACAGGATGTTGTAAATCAGGCGCACGATTTCGGCAAAATTGAGCCGATACTGTTCGGAAAACGGAGCGCGGGGTAAAGCAAATGTTTTGAATGAATACAGCCCGTCACCATCCAGATCATTACAGTGACCATGTTACGATGCGGCGGGGAGATCATGCGCCAAGTTTTTCACACAGGCGTTGAGCCGATGATTCCCAACCTCCCTGCTTCTTCACATATTTTTGCGCCGACCTTTTTCTTAACGTCGTCAATCTTGGAAAAACGAGCGGCATCGAGTCCGGCCTCGACGAGACATCGCTTAACCTGCCACCAGCCAGCGTCCCAATGCTCAACCTTGAACATTGCAGTCGGCAAATCTTTGAAGTGTTTGTAAAACGCGCGGTAGATTTCCTGGCTGATTTCCAGCAACTCCTCGCAATAAGCGTCCAACTTTTGCGCCGCAAGCCAGTTGGCCATGAAGCGGTCTTCCGTGTCGGTTTTCAACGAGCGCGTGATGTCAGAGTCGGACACTTCCCACTTCTTTACAACCGCGTGCTTGAACGGGAAGAGGTGATTTACGATTTGAAAAGTCTCGCCCTTGTAGGAGACGTTCCGCAATGACGCCGTTTGATTCGAGTCTACGAACAAACTCCACACGACACACTGCCGGATGAACGCAACGCCCGGCTTCGACTCTGGCATCAAGAACTGATCGCGGTCGTTCAGCCATGTTTTCTTCACGTTCTTGCGGACTGCGTGGACAATCATCGCCTTCTCGAAATTCTCAGGAACGACGGACAGTGCCCCGGCGCTAACGTAGGGGCCGGAAAGCAGTGCCACGTTGTTGTAGTTCTGCACGTCATTGCCCTTGCACATGAGCGACGCAAGAAATCCCGGTGCAATGCGGTCGCGAACGTCTCCGTTGTCACCCTTTAACGAAATCGCACTGCCGAGCGGCGGGAAAATTTCGGTGGCGTTTGGACGGTCAATCCACTTGCTCAAGAAACGATCGCGATGTTCGGACACAATCAATTTGCGGCCAAGCTTGCTCGTGTCGTCGTCCAAAACCGTCACTTCCAACTTCTGATCTTCCAGTTTCTTCTTCTTCGTCAAATCCCATACGAGGAAGCCGATGGGAAATGGATTTGCCGCCTGAGTGCCGGAGAAATTTGCCGACGAGAACACGAACCCGTCTTCAAACCCAAACTTGAATACTTGATCACGAAACTTCTGATCGTTGTTCGAGTTGACGTACTTGAGCGTAGAGAAAAGTCCGAGATGCGCTTCTTTGCCTGCGAACTCCTGCCGGATACGAAACAGAAACTGCGCGAACAACTCACGCGAGACTTCGCCGAGTCCCTGCGCGTGCATGAGCGGACGAATCTTCGTGTCGCTGACGCTTTTCTTGCTTTCGCCGGAGTAACCGGCTTTCTGCGACGTGGCGAAGGGAGGATTGATGAAGATGATCCACTTGATGTTCGGATCGTAAAGATCGCGGATGAGATTATCCGGCTTCTTGTTCACGCGATCAAAGAGCGATTGATCGTCAAACAAGCTCTCTACATCGTCGTTGAGATAGTCGTATTGAAACACTGTCGCGCCGGGAAACACGCGCTTGCAATGCTGAACGTCCTCGGCGGCGAGCGTTGAAAGATAGATGCTCTTGTAAGCGTCCGCCGGGAGAAACCATTCAACCTTAATCCGGCAGTTGGAACGCTTGCCAAGAGGGGCAAGTGATTGGTGGAATGGGCTATGCCCTTGCAAACAACCTCGGTGGAGATTCACCCAGCGGGTGAAGTGTTTGATGAACGCCGCGCGCTGGCTCAAGTTGTG
>JANNAO010000097.1:0-10754 GCA_031384405.1 Verrucomicrobiota bacterium
GCCCACCTCCGAGTCCTTCGCGCCAACCACCAATGGCTCTCCCTTTGGAATTAGCCTCACCCGTCTTTAATCACACCCTTCAATCACTCGCCACGTCCATCGCATCTTGCTTCGGATGCGAGCGCGACTAGACTGGGTTTATGATCCCACGGACGAGCACCAAAATACGTTGCGAGTGGCTGGCGAGTTTTCTTCTGATGCTTGCTGTCGCGGCGCAGGGTGCGGCCAACAACACTGAATGGTCGGTTCGCGCGTGGCAGTCGGACGAAGGATTGCCGGATAACAACGTGGTGGAAATCGCGCAGGCGGGCGACGGTTTTTTGTGGGTGGCGACCCGTTCCGGTCTGGCGCGATTCGACGGTGTCCGGTTTCGGGAATTCGCGGCGGTTACTGAGGTGGGCGTGCCGACCGCCCTGCTTCAAGCGATGCTTCTGGATCGGAGCAACCGGTTATGGGTGGCGAAGGATCGCGGGGTTTTGGTTTGCGTGGATCGCGGGCGCACGACTGCGCTGACGCCGACAAATGGCCTGCCCGTTCTTCCCGTGAGAATGATTGTGGAAGATCGCGAGGGGGCATTATGGATTTCCTACTTGGAAGGAGGCGGGGTCATTCGCATTTCTGGCGGGCGGGTGCAGAACTTCACTTCGCAGGATGGCCTGCCTGGGGGCAGCACCTGCCAGTTGGCGAGTGATGTGAAGGGACAAGTCTGGTTCGCACAAGGCAGTCAGGTGGGTGTTTATCGCGGGGGGAAGTTTGTCACCTTGCAACAATTGCAGGGGCAGCGAATCGCGGCGGCGCGATCGGGAGGCATTTGGATTTACAGCCTGACGCAACAGCAACTGTTCAAGTACGTGGAAGGAAGTGATCCGGTGAGGCTGGGCCGTTTGCCGGTGAACCGCCCGAACGTGGACGCGACCGTGCTTTACGAGGATCGCGCCGGGGCACTCTGGATTGGAACGCGGCAAAGCGGATTGTTTCGCTACGATGGGTCAGGGTTCACTCGTTTGAAAACGTCTCATTACGAAATCCGCAGCATCACGGAGGATCAGGAAGGCAACTTGTGGGTGGGCACGGAAGGCGGGGGACTGAATCGAATCCAACCGCGTTCCTTGGAACTGGTGGACGTGGGTTCGGGAATTTCCTCGGAGGCGGTTCGCTCCGTTTGTCAGGACACGGCGGGCAGATTGTGGGCGGTGACGGCCAGCGGCGCGGTAGTGCAGAACCACGGTGACGGTTGGACGAATGCGGCAAGCGTTAACAGCGGGCCGATTTTGTACGCCCAATGTGTTGCCGCAAATCCACTCGGCGGCGTCTGGATCGGCACGCAGTATCGCGGTTTATTTTCCTGGCGCGATGGCGTCACGGCGAACTTCACCAAGACCAACGGGCTGGCGGGACAAGCGGTGCGTGGAATTCTGACGACTCCGTCCGGTGACGTTTGGATCGGAACGGAATCCACCAAATCCTTGCAACGACTGCGCGAAGGGAAGCTCCAGACTTTTGAACTTCCGGCGGGAAGCGGTTTCATCACGGCCATGAGCCTGGATGCTTCTGGAATTTTTTGGGCGGGAACTTCCGACGGATTGTTGCTGCGATGCGACCGCGATGTGCTGATTGACGAGACGGCGAACACGCTCACGCCGCCGGAGTCCATTCGCAGTTTGTGCGCGACCCCGGACGGCAGTCTCTGGATCGGTTACGGTGGTCGTGGCTTGGGCAGGTTGAAAGGTGAGGAATTTATCCGGTTCGGCACGGAGCAAGGATTGCATGATGATTACATCTCCCACATCGCCGCCGACACGCAGGGACGCCTCTGGTTCGCGGGCAATCAGGGGATTTTCCATGTGAAGCAAACCGAGTTCGATGCCGTGGCAACGGGACAGAGTGCGCGGTTGCGATCTGTGGTTTATGGGATTGATGAAGGCTTGCCAAGCCTTCAGGCCAACCACGGCTATTGTCCCGGCGCACTTTTCACCACGAATGGAAACTTGCTGATTCCGACGTTGACCGGTCTGGCCAGCGTGGATGTTGACAACCTCAGATCAAACTTGAAACAGCCTCTGGTGCTGATCACCCGCGTGGTGGTGGATGGACATTTGATGGCGGCGTATGAAGCTGGCGACACGGCGGGCGGCGCGGTTGCTTCCGGCACTGTTGATCTGGGACGAACGAATGCCGAGTTGCGATTGCAGCCGGATCATCAACGGGTGGAGATTGAATTCACCGCGCTGAGTTTCACCGCTCCCAGAAATGTTTCGTTCAAATACAAACTTGAAGGACTGGATCGGGACTGGGTGGAAGTCGGTGCCAAGCGGGAGGTTTCCTACACTCACATTCTTGCCGGCGATTACACGTTCCGCGTCAAGGCTTGCAACGAGTGGGGGCAATGGACGGATACCGGCGCGCAATTCTCCATCACAGTCCTTCCCTATTATTGGCAGACTTGGACGTTCCGCATCGCGGCGACGCTTGCTGCGTGTGCGGTTGTCGCCGGGTCGGTGGCGTGGGGCGTGCGGCTTCGTCATCGGCGGCGCATTGAACAATTGGAACGGCATCGCGCTATGGATCGGGAGCGGGCCCGCATCGCACAAGACTTGCACGATGATCTTGGATCGGGCCTGACGGAAATCAGTTTCGGAAGCGAGTTCGCCCAAGACCCCACGCTGGGATTGGAAGAGACGCGCCAACACACTCGCGAGATTGGCGACCGGGCGCGGGAATTGGTCGGTGCGCTGGATGAAATCGTCTGGGCCGTGAACCCCAAGAATGACACGGTGGCTTCGCTGGCCAGTTATTTGTGTCAGTATGCCGAACGATTTCTCAAACCCACGCGACTGCGCTTGCGCCTCAAGGTCGCCCGTGATCTGCCCGCATCGCCGCTCAATGCCGATGAGCGTCACAATCTATTCCTCGCGTCCAAGGAAGCACTGCACAACATCGTGCAGCACGCCAAAGCGACCGATGTGCAACTGACTATTGAGGTGGAGGACGGCGAACTCACGGTAATCGTCGGTGACAACGGCTGCGGATTTGATCCCAACACAACGCAGAGCGATGCGGACGGTTTGGGCAACATGCGGCGGCGGCTGGAGCGGATTGGTGGAAGCTACGAACTGGTCACGCTCACGGGAAAAGGGACGACAGCGACGTTCAAGTGTCCGTTGTGAAGAATTTCAGGCACTCCGTCAGATACCTTCACCTGATTTTAACCTAATGCCTTTCGGAAATAGACCATGCGACATGACAAGTGAAACCAGTGTTGCGTTACCAATCCACAACCCCAACGGGGTTGTGTCGAACCCCACACCCGCCGCAACCCCGTTGGGGTTGTCGCCGTTCTCACCCGTTACCCAACGGTAGCTCGTTCCTCGCAACCTTGGGCTTTGAGCCGGAATCCCTTTGGGATTCTTCAGATGAATTTCCGAAAGGCATTAGCTTATGGGTTGGTGGATGCGGGTGCTGCCACGCTTCACAGAAACATCACACGGGCCGAAGGTTTCCAACCGCAAAGCCGGTCTCAGACCGGCGCTCCGTCAGATACCTTCGCCCGTTTTCCAACCACACCCCCCGTTCAGGAGGTCAGGGAGTAATCCCTTCGAGGTATTGCGGACAGTTTCCTTCTGATCGAAAATTCCAGCGTGCGAGCGGTATAGGAATTTATGTTTCAGCATGGAAGAATTTTGGATATTGAAGAGGACGTGAAAAATAAGTCGCACGTCGCGCGGACTCATTCCGCAGGACCTGACATCAAGGTCGCGCTGGTTGAGGACAGCGAGCAATTGCGGCGACAGTTCAAACACATGTTGACCCGAGCGCCGGGGTTCAAATGCGTCTGCGATTGCGGCAGCGCCGAAGAGGCGATTCAGAAAATCCCCGCCGCCGCCCCTGAAGTCGTCCTGATGGACATCAACCTCCCCGGCATCTCCGGCATCGGCTGCACCGCCAGGTTGAAACAACAGATGCCCGCATTGCAGGTCATCATGCTGACGGTTTACGAAGACGGCGACAGCATCTTCAATGCGTTGAAGGCGGGTGCGTGTGGATATTTGTTGAAGCGTTCTTCGCCCACGGAAATCTTGGATGCTGTGTCCTCGGTGCGTCAGGGCGGAGTGCCCATGACGGGTGAGATCGCGCGCAAAGTGATCATGACCTTTCAGTCTCCGGTCGCCGGGACTGGGGAAGTCGTCACTCTTTCAACGCGCGAACAGGAAATTCTGGAGCTTCTCTCCCAAGGTTTGTTGAACAAGGAAATCGCCGACAAACTTTCCATCAGCTACCACACGGTCAAAGTTCACTTGAAGCACGTCTATGACAAACTCCACGTCCGCTCCCGCGCCGAGGCGATGTTGAAGTTCATGGGCGACAAGAGCGGATCAGGGAGTTCGCCGCAACCCTCGTTTCCGAAAGCAGCAAATCGTCCGCGCTGAATCGGGACGTTTGCCATTGCTCCGCTACCGCTACTCCTCGCAAGCGTCCACTCGCATAACTCGATTGAGGTATAGGGCGGCCTTCCTCAACTCTCTACGATTGGATGATGATCAAACTATTGATGACCCTCGCCGTGGCTACAGGGTTGGGCAGCGCATTGGCGGATGGGCCGGGATTTCCTTCGCGCGCGGCGGACTTGGATGTGTTGCCGGGTTTCAAAAATCCGCCTCCGGGTTATGGCGAAGTTCCGTTCTGGTGGTGGACGGGCGACGACTTGGATGTGGACCGGATGATCGGCCAGATCAAGGAACTTCACAAAAAGGGCATCAGCGGCGTCCAGGTCAATTACTCCCACCACGACAGCCCGGGCTGGCTGACGGAACACGACGATCCCCCCATTTTTTCCGAGGCGTGGTGGAAGGTGTATTCCCAGATTTCCGCCGCGTGCGCCAAACTGGACATGGGCATCGGGTTGAGCACTTACACGTTGGACTGGCCGCATGGGGCCACGAATCTCTTCCACCAATTATTTTACCGGAAGCCGGAGTTGAATGCGATCCAGCTTGAGACGGGGGAACGGCATCGGGTTGGTGGCGGCACGACCACGACGGTTGTTTGCAAAACCGATCAGATCGCCATCCGCGCTTATCAAATTGTGAATGGTGAACTCCAGCGCGGCGGTGTTGACCTCGCATCATTCGCCAAAGACGGCAAACTCACTTGGACTGCTCCGGAAGGAGACTGGGAAGTCTGGACCTTTCATGCCGTGCGCAAGGCCGGCACGCTGAATCCGCTGATGTCAGGCGCGGGAGACACCGTCATCGCTGACTTTTATCAACAGTTTCAAAATCACAATCCGGGGAAATCCTCCAAGGGCTTGAACTATTTTTTCAACGACGAACTGCACATCGGCGTGGATAAATTCGCTTGGAATCCTGATTTCGCCGCTGAGTTTCGTCAGCGCAAAGGTTACGACCTGCTGGAAGTCCTGCCCGCGATGTGGACCAACATGGGCGGCATCACACCCAAGGTGCGGATGGATTACGCGGACGTGCGCATGTCGCTGATGGAAGAACGCTACTTCAAGCCGATCTACGAATGGCACGCCGCGCGCGACATTGTTTTCGGCTGTGACTCGGGTGGTCGCGGCCTGCAACCCAATGAGTTTGGCGATTACTTTCGCGCAACTCGCTGGTACACCGCGCCTGGTCACGACACACCGAGCGGCCGGGCCAATCTCATCAAAGGCAAGGTTTCGTCCTCCGTGGCCAATCTTTATCAACGTCCGCGCGTCTGGCTGGAGGGTTATCACAGTCTGGGTTGGGGTGCTGCGCCCGAACTGCTGATGTTCGCCACGCGCGAGAATTATCTTTACGGTTGCACGCTCCTGAATCTTCACGGGCTTTACTACACCACGTATGGTTCTTACTGGGAATGGGCGCCGCCGGATTATCATTTCCGGATGCCGTACTGGGCGCACATGGAACATTTCCTCCGCTACTTCGACCGGCTCTCGTATCTGCTGAGTCAGGGACATTTTATGGCTGATGTCGCAGTCATTTATCCGGTCGCGCCCTACGAAGCGGACATGGATGGCGACAAGGATGGCGAGCGGGCGAAGAAAACTGCCTTCGATCTCGGCACGCGTCTCATGGCTGCTGGCATCAACTTCGAGTTCATAGACAATGATTCGCTCGCGCGGGCAACAGTTGAGAACGGTCGTCTGGTCGTGAAGGACGCCGGAGCTTCGTATCAGGCGCTGGTCTTCGCGGACATGAGTGCCGTGCGCTGGCCGAGCATTGAGAAAGCTGCGGCCTTCGCTCAAGTCGGTGGTCATGTTTACAATGTTGGCGTGTTGCCCATCGCCTCGGATCGCGTGGGGCGCAATGACATTGAACTTACGGCCATGAATCAACGTGCCTTCAAGCCTGCCCACCGCTTCACTCAGGCCGCTGATGCGGTGGAAGCCATTCGCGCGGCGTTCGTGCCGGACGTGCGCGGCGTGGATCAAACGGTGCGAGCGCTGCATCGCAAAACCGGCCCGCGCGATGTTTACATGGTCATGGACGCAAAGCCAGATTCGGTCGTAGAGTTCCGCGCGAAAGGTTCGGTTGAACTCTGGGATGCGTGGACTGGCAAGACGACTCCGTTGCGCGTGATGGCCGAGACGGTCACGGGCACGCAGGTTCAACTGCCGCTGCAAACCAACGAAGCGCAGGTGGTGGTTTTCACGCCGGGAAAAAAGCACGTCAATCCGCCGCCGAAAGATGTGCGTCCTGAGAAAGTAAAGCTGTTGCCGGATGAATGGAGCGTGGCGTTCGTGCCCACGATGGATAATTCCTACGGCGATTTTCGTATGCCGGTCACGGCGGAGAACCAGCAGATCGGACTCGAAGCGCGACGCTTTGCCTGGGCGCGGGAAACAGAAACGTCGGCGAAGACCGCGAGGTTTCCCGCAACGGATGATCAGAGTTGGGAAAAGAAATTGCACGGTTTTGGCGCGCAGTTCTATGTGCTCGGTCCAGTTCCCAACGACGTGGATGTCGCACATCTCGATGCAGAATTGGCCAAGATCAAAACGGTTGATCCCGCCGTGCCGGTCACAGTTGCGGGCAAGACACTGACCTGGCAGACGTATGATTTTTCCTGGCGCTACGGCAAAGAAGGGGATTCCGGCCACCAAGGTTATCACGGCCTCAAGCGCACGGTGACGGATGACTTCCTCTGTTTGGGCAAAAAAATCGGCGGCTTGAATGAATCTCGTTACGTGGATGAAACCAATGGCAGTCGGTATTATCTGTGGACGAGCGCAACTGTGGCGCAGCTGACGAAGGCGTCCCTGATTGTCAGTGACGCCGCTCCAAAGGATGCGAGCCACACCTCGCCCATCATCACTCCGGCCGCCGTGTATGTGAACGGTGCGCCCGTCAACGATCTCGCGGAAGCCGTCTCGCTCCAAGCTGGGGCGAATCCGGTGTTGGTGCGTTACGATCACGGCGGGCGCGGTCATTTTGTGATGCGGCAGCAAGGCGTGCCGTTGTCGCAAACCAACCAACCTCTGGCGATGAGTTGGTATGGTGATGCGGGAGTGATTCCTTTCGACGTGTCTGCGGGTCGGCAACCTGCCGAGTGGTTTCGCTTTCTCTCCGCGCCAGGCACTACCGCGATTCGTGTTCACGCGGCGGGTCAAGTTGAAGCGTGGCTCGATGGCGAACCGATGACGGACGCAGGGCAGGGGAGGTTTGTCGCGAAGAGGTCGGTGACTCGCGCGGCAGTGGTGGCGTTGCTAGTTAAACCCAAGACTGGTTTCTGCTGTGGCGCGGTGATTCCTGAACCGGTGATTGTCGAGACGGACGGCAAGGGCATGATGGCGTTGGGCGACTGGTCGCAGAAAGGAATCCTCACCAACTATTCGGGCGGCGTGCGTTACTCCACCCGCTTCACGCTCACCAAGGAGGATGCCGAGGCGAAAACCGAACTCGACCTGGGACGCGTGGTGGCGACTGCGGAAGTTCATGTGAATGGCAAAAAAGTCGGTGTGCGAGTCGCGCCGCCGTGGCGCGTGGATGTCACCGGCTTTCTGAAACGCGGCGAGAACACGGTCGAAGTGTTGGTCTACAACACGCTGGCGAATCATTATCAGACCAGCCCTTCGCCCTATCGTGGGAAACCGATCTCAGGACTGCTCGGTCCGGTACGCCTGCTGTCGCGGGAGTGAACCCAAAAAGCCGGAATCGAATTGCCACAAAAAAGCACAAGAGGCACAAAACAGGGAAGCAAAGCGAAAGAGACATTTCACTGAAGACTCGCCCGCTGGGTGAATTGTTTCACCTCCAAACAAAGTGGGCTGGACTCAATCTCTCTGTGCTTTTTTTGCCTCTTCGTGGCTGATTCCACTTCTGTTTCGATTGGCTGCGATGGTCACTTCACCGCACGCACGGCGCGTTTCAGCACCGGCTCGATCACGTCCGCCATGCGCATGAAGCCGAGGTCGCTCGGGTGAACGCGATCCACCGTGCCTTGCCCATCGTCGCCGAGCAGTTTGTCGCCCCGGATGTAAAACAGTTTTCGATCACCCGCCTTGACGCGTTGCTCGAAAATCTCGCGCAACGCGGCATTGGACTTTGCGTAGCTGCGTCGCGAGGGCACGACCTGAGCGTCGCCGACCTCGATGTGTTCCACCAACACGATGGGCGTTTTCGGATGCGCTTCGCGAAGCTTCGCAAGGAACGCGGACATGCGTTCGTGCACGGAATCAGGTTTCATGTTGGGCAATGGATCCAGCACATAAACCGCAGGATCAAGTTCGGCCAACAGTGTCGCGACTTCCGGTTCGCACAGTGCGCTGCCGGAGAAACCGAGATTGATCGTAGTGCGGTCTAGTCGTCGACCGAGGATTGCCGGATACGCCATGCCTGGTCGCGACGCGCAGCCGCCTTGCACAATGGAAGTGCCGTAGAAAACAATGGGTTTCATTTTCTCCGGACGAGACGGCGGCAGTTCGCACTTCGCCTCCGTCGGCACGCCGATTTCAACCTTCTCAACGCCGTTGTAAAGCGGGAGGTAAAGCAGGCATTCGCGAGGTTGCGGCGTCATCCCGGTCGTCAGCCGATGCTCGTTGGTGAGCGACGATTCAGGGCGTGCTGCGCCGAGCCACAACCATTTGCCCTCGTGCCGCACATACAAATCCACGCCACTGACGCCGCTCGCGGCCATGTGCGGCATGGCGAGTTTTTCTTTCCGCAAGGTCCAACGCGCCGAGATTTCCGTCGCATCCGTCACGAACCGCACGCAGATTCCGGCGGAATCTTTGCTCAAATTCCAAACCGGTTCTCGCACCACGCCGTCGGCTTTCGCGGGCAGCCGGTCGTAAAACTGTTTCGTGTCCGACCAGCCTTTGCCTTCGATGCAAAGCTCCTTTGCATCCAGCCAGCGCAACTGGGATTCGGCATTGGTATTTTGTGCTTCCGCTGCGAGCGCGAGACTCAGGAAAAACAACGCAAGGATACGGCGAATGCCCGCCGAAGATTTGCTGCGACGATTGATGTCCAACCGCGCTCGCTCATCTTGCAGAAGCGAAACGATCGGCGGCGCAACGTTCATTTTAGTTTGCGAACCCACACGTTGCGGAAGCGCACCGGGTTGCCGTGGTCTTGCAAATAAAGCGGCCCGGTCTCGGCAAAACCTTTGAGCGGCGACGCCGTCGTGCCTTGTTCCCCGACGGGAATGTGATCCTGAATCAGCACGCCGTTCTGCAACACGGTGAACGAACCGGGCTGCACCGTCCCATCCGCCAGCCGCTTCGGTGTGCGGAAGATGATGTCGTAAACCTGCCACTCGCCGGGCTTGCGACACGCATTGACCAGCGGTGGATTGTGCCCATAGAACGCGCCGCACTGGCCATTCGGGTAGGTCTGGCTGTTGTAACTGTCGAGCACCTGGATTTCGTAACGGCCCATCAGATACACGCCGCTGTTGCCGCGACCCTGGCCATCGCCTTTCACGTCGGACGGCGACGCCCACTCGACATGCACCTGGCAGTCGCCAAATTCTTCCTTGGAAAAAATGCCGCCGGGCGGCGTGCTTTCCATCACGCCGTTGTCAATCTTCCATGTGGGTTCTGGTTTGCGTTCGCCGCGAAACTTGGACAAGTCCGTTCCATCAAATAAGACGATGGCATCCGACGGGACGCCGCCGGGCGGACCGGGATCAATCACGGTCGGCTGTGCGAGTTGCTTCTTGGGCGCGGCTGACGCCGGCTTGTTGGTTTGCGCGTTCAGCAGTGTCACGGCTGAAGCCAGCACCAAGCCGACGGCAATAATTTTTTGGAACTTGGATGCGAGCATGATGGGTCGGCTTGGGATGGGTTGGTTCATGGTTGTTAATTCTTGTTGGTTACAGGCAACGAAACCTCCGCCGTGAAAGCGAGGCCGGGATCGCCGCGACGTTGAAGCGTCTCGCAAAGTATCCGCAGGCTTGGCTTCAATTTTTTCGTTGTGGTTTTGCCATTCAACACGAGCGTGACCGGCTTTGAGAAATCAACCAGTCGTTCATCGAGCAGAAGGGATGCGGACGAAACGTTTGGAGCAGTCGTCACCGTCAACGTGTTGTCGCGACACGTCACGTCGAACCGCTCGCCTTTGACTGGCTCGGCAACTCGCAGCCAGAAAAAATCCGTGATGACAGTGTCCGTCAGCACCCAGGTGAGTTCGCGCGGCACGGGATTGCGGACGGCGGGATACATGTCGGCGATGCTGTCGCGATCCGGCAAGCCGGAGTGCGGATGGTTCGCGATGACCTGCACCGTGACGGGAAAAATGTCCGTC
>JANNAO010000099.1:0-5963 GCA_031384405.1 Verrucomicrobiota bacterium
TGTTCGCGGGGATCGTGGTTTCCAGCTCGAAGCGGCCTTCCTTCAATCGCCAGTTGCTCACGATGCGACCGTGGATGGAATCATAGTGCGCCTTGACCCAGTCAATCGGCGCGCGCTCCGGATTGCTGCCGGGCGTGGGCGGCGAGGGACGGATGATGACTTTGCGATAACCCGGCCCGTCGGAATCAATGCCTGCCAGCTCAAAGAACATCCATTCGCAAACCGCGCCGAACGCGTAGTGCGAGAAGGAATTCATCGAGGCGTTCTGTTCGCCGCCGAAGCCTTTGTCTTTCGTGTAGCTGTTCCAACGTTCCCAGATCGTCGTCGCGCCCTGGTTCACTTCATAGCCCCACGACGGGAACTTGTGACTCTGGAAATGTTTCACGGCGAGATCGTGTTCGCCGACGCTGGACAGCACCGGCAGCAACGGCCGCGTGCCGATGAAGCCCGTGGTCATGCCGGAGTTGTCGGCGGTTTCGCCGGAGCGAAGTTTGTTCGCGAGAATTTTCCCAGACTTCGCGCGCACGTCGGCGGGCAACAGGTCCATGTAGATCGCAAGCGCGTAGGCGGTCTGCGTGTCCACCGCGAGCGAGCCATCGGGCTTGACGTATTTCGCATTGAACGCGGTTTTGATGTTGCCGAGCAACTCGCGGTATTCGGCCGCTTCACTTTGCTTTCCAATCGTCGCCGCCATGTCCGCCATCAGCTTGGTGGAGTAGGCGAAGTAAACCGTGTCCACGTAATCGAGCGGCGTCTTCGTGCCAAAGGAAAGCCAGTCGCCCCAGTCGTTGCCGTGGTTGATGCCGAGGAACTCTTTGCTCGTGGATTTGCGCCAGTTCATGAACTCCACCATGTCCGGCCAGCAACGCTCGATGATGCGCGTGTCGCCGTAAGCCTGCCAGATCGCCCACGGACAGATCACGCCCGCGTCAGCCCAGGCCGTGCCGAAACTCCAGCCGTGCTGGAACGGATACGGCGCGTTGCTCGTAATGGGGATGTCGGTGGATTCCACTTTCGCGGCGTCGCCCTTGCCCGCGCTCCAGTGGACACCGCCGTTGTCCGAGGAGAAAACGATGATCGTGTTGTCGCTGAGTTTGAGTTCATCCAGCGTGTCGAGCAGGCGACCGACATTTTCGTCCAGGCTTTGAACCATCGCGCCATAAACGGCGTTTCGCTGCGGACTGCCGGGCGGAAGTTTGGCGGCCTTCGCGCGATATTTTTCGATGAGTTCCTTCTTCGCGTCATACGGCGCATGGACGGAGAACGCCCAGTAGTTCACGAAGAAAGGTTTGTCGCGGTTCGACTTGATGAACTGGATCGCCTCCTGCGTCATGCGATCCTCGATGTGTTCACCGGGCTGGCCAGCGAACTTGAGCGCGGGCGGAAACTTCCACGGCGCGATGTAACTGCCCGCCGGACTAGGGCCGGGCGTGTGCGGCAAATCTACATCGAAGCCATGTTGCAGCGGGCTGAACGGCTGCGCGCCGAGATGCCATTTGCCGAAATGTCCGGTGGCGTAGCCCGCGTCCTTGAACACTTCGGCCAGCGTGAAATAATTCGTGTGAAACCGCGTGACACTGTTGGCGACGAGAACTTTTTGCGTGGGCGCAGCTTTTTTGTTGAGTGACTTCTCAAACACAACGTCTGGCAGATGATAGTTCGGCGCGGTGATGCCGATGCGCGCGGGGTAAAGTCCGGTGAGAATGCTGGCACGCGTGGGCGAACAGAGCGGGTTGGCCGCGTAAGCCTGTGTGAAACGCAGTCCACGTCGGGCAAGCCGCTCGATGTGCGGCGTCTCGTAAAAGGCGTTGGTAGTGTGATTGAATGTCGTATCGCTCCAGCCGAGGTCGTCCGCGAGAATGAAGATGACGTTCGGCGGGTTGGTGGCGGCGGAGACGGTGATGGCGAATGCAGCCAGCGCAACGGCGAGAAGTTTTGTCATGTATGAATTAGATCACGGCCCAAGCAGCACGCGATAGAAGCGTTGGTTGAAATTCGTCGTCTCCGGATCGGTAAACAGGAACGGCGGCGTAGGTGAATTACTCGTCAGGATGGATGTCCACGTCGTGAGATTTGTTGAAGCGAGGATCGTGTAGTCCGGGCCGATGCCTCCGGCGATGGTGAAATTGAAACGACCGCCACTCACCACCGGTGCGCTCATAGTCGGCTTGACCGGCTTGATGACGGTCACCAAAAAGTTTTGTATCGCGCTCAAGCTCGGTGAGCCATTGTCAGCCACTTTCACGCTGATCGGATGCGTGATCGGCGACTGCGCGATGGTGGGTCGCCAGGTGAACACGCCATTGCTCGCATTGACACTCGCGCCGCTTGGCGGGTTGAGCAAGCTGAACGACAACAACTGCGCGGGAACGTCTGCATCTGCGGCGAGGTTCGTGAACGTCAACGTCTGACCCGCGATGAGTGTGCGATTGGAAATAGCCGGAGCGTTGGCGTGGCGTTCGAGACTGCGATGTAGTCAATGGAGAAGCTGATGCCGCCAGACCCGCCAATCGGGTCGAACCGAAGGCTCGTGATGACCTGATTGCTCCACTCCGCGTGATTCAACATCGGGAAGGTGAGCACCTGCCATTGATTGCCGCCGGTGTAACTGGCCGTGACGCTGCGTCCCGCCGTGAAGGTGTCCGCACCCAGCCGTCCCCAGAAAAATTGTGCGCTCCCGTTTTGCGAGCATTTCATCCGCACCATCAAGAATGGCACTGCCGAACCCGACACACGCATATTGCTTTGAACCATCATCGGATCGTTGTTGCTCGACTGTGCGTTCATCGAGCCGCCCGTCACCGTCTCGTTGGTGATGCCGCTGAACGATCCCCACAGCTCGAAATTATTCGTCACGTTGAACTCGGTGTTCACGAATGGATCTGTTCCAGTCAAAGTGCGGAACGGGTCTGTGCCCGCCGCCGCTTCGTTGCCGTCGCTCGTGCCGTCGCCGTCCGAATCCACCACGGGCATCGCGATGTCAGAGGTCCAAGTGATGTTGAAGGTTTGGAAAGTGGTGGTGGCCACCGGACGCACGTAAAGATCGCCATTGGGTTCGACGTAGAAGCCGGAAGTCGCGCCCGCCTTCAACGCAGCGAGCGAAGCCCGCGACGTCATGCCACTGATCGTGATGCCGGTGAACTTGCCGAAGTGTTTGTAGCACGCGACAAAGTGGTCGCCGATCTCGGCATCGCCCACGTTCATGTTCACCCTCTTCGTCGAGGGCAGTGATTCGTAATAGTAAGTGTAGAGAAAATCTTCGCGGACGATGAACGGCAACTGGTGTTGCTCCTTGAAGCCATTGATGTAATAGACGCCCGCAGTGGGAGTGCCGGGTTTGGTCCGCAGCACGCTGATGTTGGGATTCAAATCGGAAGCCAGGCCGTAGGTCAGCCGGCTTTGGGCGAAACGATGATCGCTGCGGAAGGTGTTGATCCACGAAGACGGACGTGTCTCGCCGCCCGTGAGCATGAAGGGATGGTTGCTGACCAATGAGCTGTTCGTCACGCCGGAGATCGAGCCATCCACATCCACGATCACCGTGGCCCAGATGCGAGGATGACCGGGATCGTTTGCACCGACGTTCGCGGGCGGAATGATGTTGTAGTTGGCCAGTTGGGATCGGGGCGGAACATTGGGATCAAACGTCAATGCTTCAAAATAATGATTCGGATGTTTGGTGGCCGCGCCGATATTGTTCAGCAACCGGGCATTCGAGGCGTTGTAACCGACGATGTGATTGTTCTTCATCCGTCCCGCGCCGTCGTAAACTTCGTAGAGGGTGCGAACCGTGGCGGCGGGCAGCAGACTGAATCCCGAATCGGCGACGATCAGTGATTCTTCAACCAGTTGATAGGTCGCAAGGAAGAGGCTGGATTCGTTGTCGGAAAACACGTTGTTGTAATAGACGACGTTCTTGCGCGCGCCGCCGATGCCCGCATAGATGCCCACAAGGTTCGCATACCAAGTGTTGTTGCTGAAATAGAACGGCCCGTTGTTGGCCCATTCACCATTGATGACGAGCGTGTCCGTCGCGGAGATCTGGTCGTTGATGTCCAGTCCGCTCATGCAACTGTGCGCGGTGTTGCCAGAGAAAGCCCCGATCGGCTCTTTGTAAGGCTCGAGATTCACGAAGCGCGGATGCGTGGAGGAAAGATTCAGCGGCTTCTGGGGAAAGGCGAACCAGAATCCCGTCCCATGCGTTCCGGCGGCGACGTTGTTGGTGATGGTGTTGTTCGGGTTGGTGATCCAGTAGCTGGCGGGCGAACGGTTCTGCGGCGTGATGAAGCCGTTGTCCGTTTCGAGAATCTCTTCGCCCACCAACGGTCGCGTGGTCGCCAGCACGACATTGCGGGTGATCACGTTGAAACGCTCTGAGCCGTCTTCCAGAAAAATGCCGTGACCGAGATGGTCGTAGCAGAAATTATTTTCCACCAGCGTGGACTCCGTGCCGTGAATGGTGATGGCGCGATTGAAGGAGTGCCGCACCACGCTGTCCTTGAAAAGAAGACTGTGTTTCCAATGACATTCGTGATCGTGCGCGTCTCCGCCTCCGCCCAATCCTTCCGGCTCGAGGTGACCATGATGACATCGCCCGCCACCCAATCCACCGCCGTCGCCAGCGTGAGGGAAGTCGCACCGACTGCGGCATTGCTGCCGAGATGCGTCCACTCGACGCGATCGCGTCCGTGGATTTCCAGCGTGCCGCCGTTGTGCGCTCCCAGAAACTTCGCCCCCATCGTGCCCGTTTCTGTGGACAGGCCTTTGAGCGTGAGCGTGAAATTTTGCAGGAAGCGATTAGTCGCCGCGCCCACCTCGAACACCGCATTGAGTCCCTGAACCTGAAGGGTATCGCAGAGCAACGTCAGGTTGGTTCGCTCGACGGTCAGCCGGCCCTCCACGAGAATCGAACCACATTCCACGTTCGTGTTCAGCGTCACCACCAGTCCTGCCGGGATGGTCGCATCCTCCTCGACGCCGGGAACGATTCCGCCCCACGTCGCGGGCACTGACCAGTTCCCCGAAACCACGGCGGTGCGAACCTGCGCGTGTGCAGAGCCGATGGCTAGAATGAACAAAAGCAGGCAGCGAAATAAAATAAGCATGGTTCTATTTGGAGGCACTTCTTGACTTGATGCGCTCGTGAATTACGCGCCATGCTAATCTCAGATGGCCCGCGAAACCATCCCGCGTTCACGGGGGATTCCGGCTGTAGCGGAGGCATCTTGCCTGCCGCTACAATGTTCAAATCAAAACAACCGCTCATTGAGCGCCTTCGCCACCGCGCCAGTGCGGCTGTGAACATGCAGCTTGGTGTATATGTTCCGCAGATGCGTATCCACGGTGTGATAGCTCAGGTCAAGAGTGTCAGCGATTTCCTTTTTGATGAGTCCTTTTGTCATTAACTCGATGATCTTCTGCTCACGCCCGGTCAGGCCGTAATCGCGTTCGGGCTGGCCGAGCTTGGAAAACATCTTCAAAACCTTTTGCGCCACCTGCGGCGTGAAAGGTGCGCCGCCGCGAACCGCTTCCTGAATACCCTCGACGATGCGTTCCACGGGTGAAGTCTTCAGCAGATAACCCGAAGCCCCGGCGCACAGCGCGCGGAAAATTTTGTCGTGGTCGTCAAACGCCGTCAGCATCACCACGCGGGTCGAAGGCGCAACGGATTTAATCACCTTGACCGCTTCGATCCCGTTTTGCCCCGGCAACTCAACATCGAGCAGGATGACATCCGGCACCGCCCCGCCAGCGAGCGCGTCCAGCGCGTCCTCGGCATTGGAAAAGCGCTAGGAACATTCCAGGTCGTCGCTGCTGTTCAGCACGCGAGCCACCGTATTCCGAAAAGTATGATTATCCTCGATGAGCCAGATCGTGGTGGCGGGTCTTGAAGGAGTCTTTTTTGGCGGCATAACCGGGCCGATGTCCTTAATGGTTTGCATGGCAATATTAGGTTTCGCGAT
>JANNAO010000166.1:0-6343 GCA_031384405.1 Verrucomicrobiota bacterium
ATTCGACGGCGCGCACGGAGTGACGCGCCCTACCACCAGCCTGCTCTCAATCACGCTTCGACAATCCTCCGCTTCACAATTCCATTTGTCATGCGATTGAACATCATCAAGACTCGTCACGTCGGATGGCTTTTCCTAAACTCGAAATCATGGTTATGAAAAACTTCTTCGCGCTCGTCACCGCCGGTTGTTTGTTTGCTCCTGCGCTCAACACTTCCATCGCCCTCGCTGCGCCCGTCACTGGTTGGCTTAGTTGGCGCGGCCCGGATCAAACCGGCATGTCGCACGAAACCGGCCTGCCCGACAAGGTGGATCCCAAGAATCCGCTCTGGCGCGCGGATTTCCCCGGTCAATCCACGCCCGTCATCGCCAACGGCAAGCTCTACATCATGGGCTATCTCGGCGAGGACGCGGACTTGCAGGAAGGCGTGGCGTGCTTTGACGCCGAGACCGGCAAGAAACTCTGGCAACATCTCTACAACGATTTCATCAGTGACACGATTTACCTGCGTTACGCCACGGCGACACCGGCGATTGATCCTGAGACGGGAAATGTTTTCGCGCAAGGTACACAGGGAATTCTCGCGGGCTTCACGCCCGACGGAAAACTCCTCTGGAAACGCTCGCTCATGGAGGAGTTCGGTCGCCTCACGTTCCCAAACGCGCGCACGGCGTCGCCGATCATTGATGGCGACCTCGTCATCACGCGCGGCATCACGGCCAATTGGGGCGCGCAAGGCCCGGCAGCGGATCGCTTCTACGCGTTCGACAAAAAGACCGGTGAACTCGTCTGGGCTTCGTCGCCCGGTGATCGCCCGAAAGACAATTCCTTCTCGCATCCGCAACTCTCGTGGCGCAACGGCAAGCGCGTTCTCTACGCCGCACTCGGAGACGGCAGTGTGGCTTGTCTCAATGCCCGCACCGGTGAACCCATCTGGCGCGTGCCGCTGTTCCGCGCTGGCATCAACGCCACCACCATCGTTCACAACAACGACAAGCTCATCGCCATCTTCGGCGTGCCGTACGAGCCGGGCCAGTTGGTCGCGTTGAAACTTCCCGATGCCGAACCCACGAATGCTGCCGCCGGGCCAGTGGTTCTTGACCGATCAACTGTCCGCATTACTGAGGTGGAGGATTCAAAATTCTCGCTGGGAGAAGAAATGCCAAAGGCGAAATTAGATGAGGAAAACAACCGCATAGTGAAGTCAGGCGGCAAGCCAGCCAAAGCCTTGCCTACGATTGAACTCTGGGCTGCCGAAATCTCGACCTCCACAAGTTCGCCCATTCTTGTCGGCGATACCGTTTATGTCGTCGCGGAAAAGGGCGACCTCTGCGCCGTGGACGCCAACACCGGCGTCATCAAATGGAAACTCAAGCTCGGTATCGAGCAGCGCAACTCGTGTCCGTTCTATGCCGACGGCAAACTCTACGTCCCGATGCTCGACAATCCCGCTGGCAAGGGCAGTGGTGAAGGAAGCGAAGCCGGATCGAAAGGCGCGCTCTACATCATTGAGCCAGGCGACAATCCAAAAATTCTCCAGCACGCCGAACTTGATGGTCGCTGCTTCGGCACGCCCGTGGCCTACAATGGCAAGCTCTACATGCAGACGACGAAGCATCTGTATTGCTGGGGGAAGAAAGGGAACAGTCCAACCTTACCCAAGGAAGTCGCGGCAGAAACAGCTCCAAAATCCGGCGTAGCCAAATCACTTCAAATCATTCCTTCCGAAGTCACGTTGCGCCCCGGTCAGAGCGCATCCTTCCGCGCGCGGTCAATTGATGCGAACGGTTTTGCCGTCGCAGACATCGCGGACATGAAATCATTGAAGTGGACGAACTACATCCCGCCCACCGCGCGCGTGCGTTCGTTGATGAACGGCAAATTCGACGCGGACGGCAAACTCGTCACCACCGCAGACGCGAAGATTTCTGCCGGTGCATTTGAAGCAACTTTGACTTCAACTCCGCCACGTACAGAAAAGGGCGACTTCCACCTCTTTCAATACTCTGAGTTGAAAGGCTACATCCGTGGTCGCGTGTTGCCTTATCTGCCGCTCAGTCAGGACTTCGAGTCATTCACGCTCCCAGAAACCAACACAGTTGAAGAAGCGGCCTTCGCCTATCCGCCGCTACCGTGGATCGGCGCGCGATTCAAATTCGAGGTGCGAGAGAAAGACGGCAACAAGAGCCTGACCAAGACGATTGATAATAAATTCTTCCAGCGCGCCACCGTCTTCCTTGGCGCACCCGACGCGAAGAATTACACCATCGAAGCCGACATGATGAGCGACGGCAATCGCCGCAAGATGTCCGAAGTCGGCGTCATCAACCAACGCTACGCCATCGTCCTCAAAGGCAATGATCAGAAGCTGGAAGTCAGTTCCAATTTCGAGCGCCTGCGCGAAGCGGTGGATTTTAAGTGGCAACCGAACGCGTGGTATCACCTCAAGTCCCGCGTGGATATCGCCGCCGATGGCACAGGCGTCGTGCGCGCCAAAGCGTGGAAACGTGGCGACGCTGAACCCGACGCGTGGACGATTGAAGTTAAACACAAGACCGCGCATCAGGAGGGTTCGCCAGGCTTGTTCGGTTTCTCGCCTCAAGAGATGCGCGTCTATATTGATAACATCAAAGTGACGGCGAATTGAGTTCCTGAACTGAGGCGAGTGTAGAACGCGTGTGCTGATTGAATTCACCGCCCAAAGTCGGAGCGCGAGCCGAATATGGAGTGCGGCGACTTGTCGCCGCTTTTTCCGCTGGGACGACTTGTCGTCCCAGCCGCACCGCGTCCAGCGGTGCGGCGCATTGAAGAAGACTGCCTGTTTCAGGATGACGCCCTTACCCCTAAACCAAACCGCTGTACGCGGTTTTGTCTGAGCGACAAGTCGCTCAGACCACGAAAGCGGTAACAAGTCTCCGCACTCCAAAGCTACGCGACGGTTTTCGTCGCGTCCTTCCGCAACTCACCGGTTGCCCGTCCGTCACCAGTTTGCAACAATGCCGCCATCAATTCCGGCATGATAACTCAACGTTGGCGGCAACTGACCAGGCGGCTGGTCTTGGTCCTTGCGGTGTATTCCCTGTTGCGGGGAATTTTCTTTTTCTGGAACCACAACCTGTTCGCAAACGCAGACACGGCTCAGGTGGGGCGGGCGTTCCTCGCCGGAGTGCGTTTTGATCTCGCCGCCATCTTCATCGTCAACTCCCCGGTGATCGCCCTGACGATGCTGCCGTGGCAATCTCAGCCACCGCTAAATTGGGAGCGCGTGACCAAGTTTTTGTTTCTCGCGCTCAACTTTCCGTTTCTGGTCTTCAACCTTGTGGACATCGAATACGTCCAGTTCACCGGGCGGCGTTCGGATTCCACCCTGTTCGCGCTGGGCTTTGATGCGGGCGTGAAATGGAGTTCGTTGATCATGGAATTCTGGCCGCTCGCGATATTGGGCGTGGTGATCATGGTGGCACTCCACTTCCTGTACGGTCGTGTGCGTGTGCCGGAAATCTCCGGTGGCGGACGCGTGAATCTGCTCGCGTGGGCGGCGAGTTTGTTCGCGGCTGTCGCCATCACCGTCATCGCCATCCGTGGGGGATTGCAGAAAATACCCGTCAATCTCGTCAACGCCGCCGTGCAAAATCACCACGGACTCACACAACTCGCTCTCAATTCGTCGTTCACCTTCATCAAAGGTTTTGGGAAACACACATTGACCAAACACGCCTACTTCGGCGACTGGGAACAACTGCGCCGATTCCTCCGTCCGTTGGTGGACGGAGAAAATGTTCTCTCCGAATCCGCACGCCGGGACAATGTGCTGATCCTCGTCGTCGAAAGTCTCTCTGCGGAATATTGCGGCGCGGGCAATGGCGGAAACCGCTACACGCCATTTTTGGATTCGCTGGCCGCGCAGTCCCTGTTCTTCCCGCATAACTACGCCAACGGTCGGCGCTCCATCGAGGCAATGCCGTCCATTCTCGCCGCGCTGCCGTCGCTCATGGAACAATCTCTGATGGAATCGTCCTACAGCGGCCAGCCAATTCTTGGATTGGGCAATCTCCTTTCGCCCCACGGTTACACGACCAGTTTTTTCCACGGCGCAACCAAAGGCACGATGCACTTCGATACGTTCATGCGACAAGCCGGGGTCGAAAATTATTTCGGCCTCGCTGACTATCCAGATCAATCCGACTTCGCCGGTGACTGGGGAATCTTTGACGAACCTTATCTCCAATACGTCGCGAAACAGTTGACCACGCAGAAGCCACCCTTCGCGGCGGTGGCGTTCACGCTCTCATCACATTCGCCCTACCCGATACCGGCGAAATACCAAGGGCGGTTCAACAAAGGTACGCTCGCCATCCACGAATCCATCGGTTACGCCGACCATGCCTTGAAGGAATTCTTCATCACCGCACAAAAACAGCCTTGGTATTCAAACACGCTGTTCATCATCACCGGGGATCACACGCAGAAACTGGAGACGCCCGAATACTTGAGCGTCCTCGGCCATCATCGCGTGCCGCTGCTGTTCTTCCATCCACGACAACAATTCACGATGGTGGACACCAACCGCGTGACGCAGCATGTGGACATTCTGCCGTCGCTTCTGGACTATCTGCACATCCAACCGGAGCAACAGTTGTTGTTTGGCAGATCCGTTTTTCGCGCAGGTGACGGACGCGCTTTCCTGCATCAAAGCGGACGCTTCTGGCTGGTGCGGGGCGATCGCGCATTGGAGTTCACTCCCGCTTCGCGCAGCCGACTGTTTGATGTTGCGACCGATCAATCGCTCAAGAATCCACTGCCCGATGAACTGGAGCGTCTTCAGGCAATGGAGACGGAAGCCAAAGCACTCGTTCAATACTTCAACAACGGCCTGTTGCAACGTCAACTCTACGACCGGGCGGAATCAGCAATGACAAAACAACCGCCTAAGACGGAATTGCCATGATTGAAACCCAAGAACTCGCGCGCCGCTTCAACGAAGATGAAGCCGTCTGGCATTGCTACGAACACAAGCGGACATTGCGTCGTTTGCTTGGTTCACGAACGCCGTTGGCCGAAGTCGTTTTAGATTATCTCGACTGGCAGGAAGCGGAACTGGAATGTCGCCCCGTGCGGGCAATTGGGTTTTGTCACCCGTAAAAATTATGAAGCCGAAGAAGCCAATTGAATCCCTGATTCTCAACCTGCGCGGCCAGAAGGTGATTCTGGATGCAGACCTCGCGGAGCTTTATGGCGTGCCGACAAAAGTTTTCAACCAAGCGGTGAAGCGCAATGCCGACCGTTTCCCGGAAGATTTCATGTTCCAACTGACCGCGCCGGAGTGGAGCAACTTGAAGTCACAAATTGTGACTTCAAGTTCGGAAGCTCCATCAAATGAAGGTGTCGCGCCGAACTGGTCACAATTTGTGACCAGTTCCAAAAAACATCGCGGAGCGGCCTACCGGCCAACAGCCTTCACCGAACACGGCGCAATAATGGCCGCCACGATCTTGAACAGCCCCGAAGCCGTGGCCATGAGCGTGTTCGTGGTGCGGGCCTTCATGCAGATGCGCGAGCAACTGGCGGCCAACGCCGCCATCCTCAAACGGCTGGCTGAAATTGACAAAACACTGCTCGAACACAATTCAGCACTGCGGACTGTTTGGACAAAATTGCAACCGCTCCTTGCTCCACCGCCTGCGCCACCAGAACCACCCAAACGCAAGATTGGATTCAACCGCGATAAAGAATAATTTTCACGGAGACACTCGTCGTCACACATGTTTGAACTCGTTTCCGAATACGCGCCCGCCGGGGATCAGCCGCAAGCCATTGCGAAGCTGACCGAAGGCGTGTTGTCCGGCGCGAAACATCAGGTACTGCTCGGCGTCACGGGTTCGGGCAAGACGTTCACGATTGCCAACGTCATCAAGAACGTCAACAAACCTACGCTCGTCATTTCGCACAACAAAACCCTCGCAGCGCAGCTTTACGCAGAGTTCAAAAGTTTCTTCCCCAACAACGCCGTCGAATACTTCGTCAGCTACTTCGATTATTACCAGCCGGAAGCCTACATCCCGCGCACCGACACGTTCATCGAGAAGGATTCCAGCATCAACGAGGAGATCGAACGTCTGCGCCTCTCGACGATGAGTTCACTGTTCGCGCGGCGCGATGTGATCGTGATCGCGAGCGTGTCCTGCATCTACGGCACGGGCAGCAAAGAGGATTACGAACAGATGGTCATCCCACTGCATGTCGGAATGTCGCTGTCGCGAGAGCAATTCCTCTCGCGCCTCGTGGACCTGCACTACACGCGGAACGACATCACGTTCGAGCGCGGCCAGTTTCGCGTGCGCG
>JANNAO010000167.1:0-3903 GCA_031384405.1 Verrucomicrobiota bacterium
GGCGGGCAGTCCTCTGCCCGCCGCCGTCGGCAAGACATGTGACGGCGCGCACGGAGTGACGCGCCCTACCTCGAATGCTGCGCGCGGGTTAAAACTTCTCCACGTCAGCCGCCTGTTGGAACACGTCCTGCCCGAAATCGCCGCGACGGTGACGTGTGAGCAATCACCGGATTTTCATCCCGAAGGATCGGTGTTCAATCATCTGTGCCTGATGTTGCAACAGATGCCGCCGGACGCGCATCCGTCGCTGCCGTGGGCGGTGTTATTACATGATGTTGCGAAACCGCTGACCTCGTCGCGCGATGAAATCACTGGTAGCATCCATTTTTTCGAACACGAAAAAATCGGCGCGACGATGGCAGAGGAAATTCTGGAGCGACTCCGCTTCCCGCGAAAACAGATCGAGGAGATCGCCGATGCCGTGCTTCATCACATGCAGTTCAAGGACGCGCTGAAGATGCGAAAAGCGACGCTGCGCCGGATGATGCTGCGCGCGACGTTTCCGCTGGAGTTGCAATTGCACCGGCTCGATTGCCTTGGCTCGAATGGCAACTTAGACACGCATGATTTTCTCGTCACGCAGTTGGCGGAGTTGGCAAACCAGCCAGAGATACGCCCGCCGTTGTTGACTGGAGCGGATTTGATCGCGCTTGGAATGAAGCCCGGCAAAAAACTGGGCGCGCTGCTGAACGAGATTCGCGAGAAACAATTGGAGGATGAACTCACAACGGCGGACGAAGCACGCGCGTGGTTGAAGTCCCGACTGTGACGACGGCGCAACCATTCCTTCAAACCTCGAAGCCCTGTTCCCGATACCGCTGCAACTTGTAGATCAGCGCACGCCGACTGATCCCCAACGCCTTCGCCGTCTCCGTGCGGTTGTTCTGATGCTCTCGCAAACCCTGCATGATGGCTTGCCGCTCGATCTCGGCCAGCCGTTGCGCGTCGGGCAGAGCCGCTGGTGTCGCCTGCTCGACTGCGGCGCGCACGCGTGCTGGCAGATGCTCCGGTAAAATCATTTCTCCGCGCGACAACAACGCCGCCCGCTCCATCGCATTCCGCAACTCGCGCACATTCCCCGGCCACGAGTAACGCGCCAACCCTTCCGTCAACGCTGAAGAAAACCGCGCCTTGCCCTGCGTGAAATCCGCGATGAAATGCGTCGCCAGCGGCAGAATATCCTCCGGCCTTTCGCGCAACGACGGGATGTTCAACTCCACCACGTTCAACCGATAAAACAAATCTTCGCGGAACGTTCCTGCCTTCACCTTGTCTTCGAGATTCTTGTTCGTCGCGGCGAGGATGCGCGCATTCGTCTGCAATTCGCGGTTCGAACCGACACGATTGAAGCACCCATTCTGCGTCACACGCAGCAGCTTGGCCTGCAATTGCGCTGACATGTCTCCGATCTCATCGAGGAAAATTGTTCCGCCGTTCGCCTCCTCAAACCTGCCGATGCGCTGCGCCACCGCGCTCGTGAACGCACCTTTCTCGTGACCGAACAATTCCGTCTCCAACAGATTCTCCGGGATCGCCGCGCAATTCACTTTCACCAACGGGCCGTTCACCCGCGCGCTCCAAGCATGGATCACATCCGCCAAAACTTCCTTGCCCACGCCACTCTCGCCCGTGATCAACACGCGGCTCTCCGAGGGCGCGACCAGCGATGCGTCCTGAAAAACTGCCTGCATCAGCGGGCTTTGCGCGATAACATTCGCGGGAAGCTTTTGCGCCGCGCCGGTTTTCACGGCGACAGATTTCACCGCGCCTGTCGCCTTCTGAATGGCTGCGAGCAATTCATCCAGATCAATCGGCTTGGCCAGATAATTCACCGCGCCATCGCGCATCGCGCCCACCGCGTCGCGAATGTCCGTGTAAGCCGTGACCAGAAGTATGGGCAACGTGAAATTTAACTCCCGCGCGCGCCTCAATGTTTCCAATCCTGAAATACCCGGCATCCGCACGTCGGAGATCATCATGTTGAATTCACTTCCGCGCAGCGTCTCCAACGCGCGCTCGCCGGAATCTGCCGTCACCGTGTCGAAGCCCTGCGATTTCAGGAAAGAATTCAGCAGGCTGCGCTGTCCCGCGTCGTCATCCACGATCAGGATGCGCGGCGACTTGGAAATCTTGCGGGTGTCAGAAGGCACACGCGGACAGTAACCGTTTCCCGCCCTGCGTTTCAAGCGAGTGCTACGGCGGGGCGTCTCGACCTCTTCATGCGCGGTCGGCCATTTCGATTCGGAATACCTGCTTTCAACCCAAACTCTGAAATAGAAACCGGTGACAGAATGCGAAGCCGAGTTCGGAGTGCCCCGAAAGCGTTCGGGGCAGGAACATTCGCCAACCAAGCGGTTGCACCATTTCATACGCCTCCTTTGCCGTGTTGCTGTGGCCGAGGACGGCCACACTCCGCCCAAATCAAAAACCCGCTTTGGAGTCAGGGTTTACTGTTTTTTTGATGCGTCTGACCTGGGCCAACCTTGTTTGTTTCGCGATTCCGAAACAATTCCTCTTTGACACTGAGCAGCGCGGTTGGCATCGTGGCGCACTTTTTATGGCTGAACTTATTGGTAATTTACTCGTCGCTCAATCCGGTGGACCCACCGCCGTCATCAACGCCAGTCTCGCCGGCGTTATCCAAGAAGCGGGGCGTCACGAATGTATCGAGGAGATATATGGCGGCCTCAACGGCATCCTCGGCATCCTCAACGAGGAGCTGGTGGACATCAACGACGAGAAGTCCCGCGCCATCGAAGGCTTGAAATACACCCCTGGCGCCGCACTGGGCACTTGCCGCTACAAGATAGATTTCAAGAAGAAGCCCGAAGCCGCCGCCAAGGACATGGATCGCCTGTTCGAGGTTTTTGCCGCGCACAACATCCGTTACTTCCATTACATCGGCGGCAACGATTCTCAAGACACCGCACACAAGATTCACGAGCAAGCCATCGCGCGCGGCTACGAATTACGCGTCAACGGCGTGCCCAAGACGATTGATAACGACCTTCCCCACACCGATCACTGCCCCGGTTACGGCTCGGTGATCAAATACGTTTGCGCCACCGTCATGGAAGTGACGTGCGACGTCAGCGCAATGGCCACAGACGACGGCGCTTGTTTCCTGCTGGAAGTCATGGGTCGCCGCGCGGGTTGGATTGCCGCCGGAGCCGCATTGGCGAAACGTTCCCCCGATGACGCGCCTCATATCATTCTCGCTCCTGAAATCCGCTTGGATGAACCCGCGTTCCTCGCAAAGGTTCAAGAAGTCGTCGCGGCCAACAAGTATTGCGTCGTCGTCGTGGGCGAAGGCCTTTGCAATGCAGCGGGTGACGAGATCGCTGCTGACTCAACCCGCCTTGATGCGTTCGGTCATCCCGTGCTTTCTGGCGCAGCGGATCATCTCGCCGACATCATCACCGAGAAACTCAAGATCAAGACCCGCACGGTCAAACTCGGCTATGCACAACGCGCCGCCGCACATTTCGCGAGCTTGACGGATGCAACTGAAGCCGCCGCTTGCGGAGAAGCCGCCGTGCGCGCCGCTGTCGCAGGCAAAACAGGTTTCATGGTCAAAATCGTCCGCGAACAATCATCGCCCTACAAGTGGACGACGGGTTTGCAACCGCTGGGCGACATCGCGAACGTGGAGCATTTCATGGAGCGCGACATGTTCACAGCGGACGGTTTTATGCCGAACGAGAAATTCATCGAGTACGCTCGTCCGTTGATCGAAGGCGAAGTAAAAGTCGCAATGGAAGGCGGACTGCCGAAGTTTGTAGTGCTGGCAAAGTCGCGCGTCGAAAAGAAACTTCCAGCACGCGACTGAAAAGTTTCGCGGTCTTACGCCTTGAGCGTACGGCGCGCAAGAAGTGCCATCCCACCTGCGATCAGCAGTGTGGC
>JANNAO010000174.1:0-6765 GCA_031384405.1 Verrucomicrobiota bacterium
CTGACTGCCGACTTCAGTTCTCTGAGTTCCGACGTGCTTCAATGCGCGGATGGTTTGCAACCACTCTTCGACATTGGCTCGATGCTTCTTCTCCCACGCCGCGATGGTTGTCTCATCATGCACGCAAGCCTTGGTCAACCAATCAAGCCCCTGCAACAAAACGTCCACATGCTCGCGGTTGAACTCCAACACGCCCTGTTGTCCCGCCACAAAACAATCCTCCAACGCATGAGAAATCTGGACGACCACCGTGAGATTCACGATCCGTGCAGCACCCTTCAACGAATGCGCGGCACGCATCAACGATTCCAACAACTCTGCGGTTGGCGTCTGAAGATCAGGCTTCTGGATGCCAACTTCCGAACCTGCACTCTCCAATTCAAGCAAACCGTTCGTGAGCGCGCTGATCTGGCTCTCCGCTTCCATGCGGAAAAGTTCCTGCATGGACAGGTTGCGATGATCGGATGGGACTTGTTTCTTCACGAGAGATTCCGGTTGAGCGAGGCGAACAACGCGTCTGAATCCAGAAACCCAACAGTGAAGTTGCGCCACGGAAACACACCCGTCGCACAACTCATCGCAGAGTGAGCCACCGTGGCGGGAGCTTCCCGCAAGTCCGCCGAATGGAACCGATGCACGCCGTGGACTTCATCCACCGGGAACGCGACGCGTTGCCCATTCCAATCCGCCACGAGCAACCGATCAAACACCGCGAGCTGTCGCTTGACCATGGCCGTGGATTCCAGTCCGAGCAATTTCCCGATGGACGCGCAGATGAGGATTTCCCCACGCACATTGACGATGCCAAGAACCACACCGCGCCGACGATGCGGCATCGTGTGCATCACCCGGCGCTCGGCCACTTCCTGAAACGCCTGCGTCGGCATCGCCAACCATTCTCCCCCCACGCGGAAGATCACGGCGGATGTCTTGGCAGGTGTGGCGATCTGTTTATCGAGCGCGAAATGTTCCGTCCACTCACGGCGATAATCCGCTGCGAGCGGACGATCCAGGAATTGCGCCGCAGCAGCAGAAAACACCGGACAGTTGTGACAATGGATGTGCCGCGTCAGTTCGCGACACGTTTGATCTCCCACCACGCCGATCCTGTTCCAGCAATCATCGTGAACGTGGAGCGTTGAGGGCGGAGGTTGGATAGCCTGCTTCGATCCACCTTCCACCATCAACTCACCACTCCCTACTCCGCTTTGATTCGGTGTGTCGCTCACAGTATTCAGTTCAGATCAAATTTGAGGGACGCCCTGATTCTGATTCTTCAACTGCCGTTCAGCGCGGCGCTTGAACGCCTCCGCACGGATGGCATCTCCATTTTTTTCCAACCACAGTGCCGCATGAACCAACGCTTCATAATGATTCGGCTCAAGGTAAATAGCCTTGCGATAATACGTGATGGCTTCGGGATCATTCGCCGCATCTTTCACCAAGCCCAACAAGTAATAACCCTCCGCACATGTGTCGTCCGCCTCCAGATGTTTCCGGCAAAGTTTCTCCGCGTCGGCAAGCTGCCCCGCATCGGCAAGCTGTCGCGCGATGAACAGTGGTGATACGGCGCGATCCATTTCCCACGAGGTCGCCTCCGGCAAACCAGGGTTAGATGCCGGACGGCTGGCGTTGGATCGCTGACCCTTGGTCTCCGCATTCCCGCTTTTGACTTCCACCATCCGCGACGCGAACGCATGGGAAATCTTTGCATTCTCAAATCCATACTCAGTCACGATGGGCATCTCAGCGGGACCAACAAATAACACACCGCCCGGTGCGAGCATCGTGCGGATTTTGTTCAACGCCACGCCTTGAGTGGCGCGATCAAAATAGATCAGCAAGTTGCGGCAAAAGATGAAGTCATAACGCACGTTGGGCTTGAAGCCGTCCCGCAAAAGATTGTCCCGTTGAAATGTGACGCGCCGCTGGATGTCTGGACTGAGCGCATAGCCTTCCTCCAAATGTGTCCCTCTCCCCCCTTCACCCCCCTCACCCAAAACTGAATGGGTGAGGGGGGTAGTTTGAAGGGGGGATAGGGAGTGTTTAACGGGCACAAAATACTTATCGCGAAATTCCAGGAGCTTGCCGCGAAAGGAATTTTTTCCGTAGATGGCGTTTTCCGCCCGTGCCAGCGCGTTCGAAGAAATATCCACGGCATCCACAGCGAACCTGTCCGCCGGCATCCCCGCGTCCAACAACTCCATGACCATCGAATAAGGCTCTTCCCCGGACGAACACGGCAGACTCAAAACTCGCATCACTCCGCTGGGATTGCGTGGCAACCAGCCGTTGATCGCAAGATCGGCAAACGCAGCGAAGGCTTCCCGGCCACGCATGAACCACGTCTCGGTGACGACGATGGCCTCGACCAACGCACTTAATTCTTCCGGCGACTCCGCGAGCAACCGACTGTAATCCTCGGCGTGTTTCAAGCCATGCTGCTTCATCCGCGAGCGCAATGTCCGCTCGATCACAGACGACCCGATGGATGTGGCGTCCAACCCGATCTGCCTGCGGAGGATTTCTTCAATGCGATACATCAGTCACCTCCGTGGTTGGTAGAGAGTGGAGCGGAGAAAGAGGCTGGCCAGAAACCAACAGCGCCAACCCTTCCACCATCAATCTCTCTGGGTTGATGACTTGCACCACGCCCCGACCATCCATCAACACCGGCCCCAGAAATGGCGACGACGCCAACTGCACGCCGGGATCGAGGAACTCACTTTCCTCACGCCGTAACGTCTCGGTGACGCGCTCGGCGATGAGTCCCACGAGTTGTTGTTCGCCAGAATTTTTTCCGTGGTTGATGAGAATGATCCGAGTGCTGAAGTTTTCATGAGCCGGTCTTCCCACAGTGAGTTCGCACAGATCAATGGCGGGCACGGGCCGCCCGCGATAGATGAACACGCCCGCCACACCGCGCGGCGATTGCGGAAAGCGTTTCAACGCGAGCAGCGGGACGACCTCCACCACGCGCGCCGCTTCCAACGCGTAGCGTTCCTGACCGAGATGGAAGAGAACGAACAGCATCGTAATTCAGTCTGAAGTCTGAAGACTCAAGGCTAAAGTCCACCACCCCGCGCAAACTTTAGCCTTTAGACCTGAGACTTTAGGCGATCCTTTCATTTTTCTTCGAGCTTGAAACGAGCCACGCTGGTCTGAAGTCCACGCGCCGCTTCGTTCAATTGCTCGATGGCCAGATTGGATTGTCGCAACGAATCCGCAGTCTGATGCGCCGCCTCACTCAGTTGCGTAAGCGTCTCGCTGATCTGTTGCGCGCCCGTGGCTTGCGCGTGCATCCCCTCGCTGACCGTCGCAAACCTCGGCGTGAGCGTTTGGACTTGGTGAATGATCTGAGCGAGTTGCGTGCTGACCTGGCGTATCTCATCCACGCCGCGTCGGACTTCCTCGGAGAATTTATCCATCCCCATCACACCAGCGGTTACTGCGGATTGCATCTCTTTGACCATCTTCTCGATGTCGTAAGTCGCCACGGCAGTTTGATCCGCGAGACGCCGGATTTCCATGGCCACAACCGCAAAGCCCAACCCGTACTCGCCCGCCTTCTCAGCTTCAATCGCAGCGTTCAGCGAGAGAAGATTTGTCTGATCGGCAACCTTCGTGATAGTTGTCACCACGGAATTGATGTTCGCCGTCTTCTCATTCAACACGGAAAGTTTTCCTGTGATCGAGCCGGACGCATCCATGATCTGGCGCATGGTTGTCTCCATCCGCGCGATGCCGCTCTGTCCGCTGCCAGCAAGTTCGGCTGCGTCATGCGCCACGTCCACGACTTCGTTCATCGTCTTGTCCAACTCACGCGAGGTGGCGGAAATCTGTTTCGAGGTCGCACCGATCTCCGCTGTCGTCGCGGCGATTTCCGTGGTGGTGGTCTGCTGCTCACGAGAAGTGGCGGCGATCTGAGTGGCCGTGATGTTAACCTGCACTCCAGAACGCTGCACTTGCCCGACCAAGACAGAAAGCTCATCTGCGAGACGATTCAACCCATCTCCGATGACGCCGAACTCGTCTTTACGTTTCAAATCAACGCGACGCGTAAAGTCACCGTTACGCATCTGCTCGATCACGCCGACGAGTTGACCCAATGGAATCGTGACCGCTGAATAACCAAGACGCGTGACCCAAAGCGCAAGGAACGCCGTCAGCAACATCCCGGCGATGCAAAGAATCGTAGTCGTGCGAACGCGCGCACTGCCTGCCCTGTTCACTTCCCCAACTTGTCTGGCCAGTTCATCTACCAGTCGGTCTCGGTCCGTTGCAATGGATGGATGAGCCTTGAGAAAAAAGTCCCGCGCACCGAGAGGATCGCTGCCGATCATTTCCAACGTCTTGGTGATATGAAGATCGGGCGCAACCAGAAAAAACTCCTGCAAGTTCTTCAGCGGCTGCCTCAACATATCCTCGTCAGCGAATTCAGTCTGCAAGTCGGAGACGGCATCCTTGAGGTCTTCAAACGCGGTCTTCACATGACCACGCTCCGTCTCCACAAGCTTCTCGTTTCGCGGATCCAAAATCATCACACTCAACGATTCACTGATGACCATGGCATCGTAGCGGATGCGAAAGCTTTCGGTCTTGAGTCGCTCACTCACATGTTCACTCCGTGATCGCACATTGACGATCCACGCCGCGAGCACAGTCGCAACGATGAGGGAGGCGATTGAAGTGGCGAGCGTCGTGTTGAGCCGTTTCCAGATGGACGTGTTCATGAGCGCAATTTTTTCTGTCGCCATCATCCTGCCATGCCGCTGGAAAAACAAGAATGTTTGTTTCCCGCCGCAACACGGTTAATTTATCCATGCGCCGCCCATGAAGACACCGCCCGTCATCCTAGCCTCCGCCTCACCACGCCGCGTGGAACTACTCCGCCAGATCATCCCCACGTTTGAAGTCATACCGAGCGACGCTCTGGAGGTTCACGACGAACAACTCACCGCAGCCGAGATGGCGCAGGTCAACGCCTACCGCAAAGCGCGCGTGATCGCCAAACGGTTTCCCGACGCGCTGGTTCTCGGTGCCGACACGCTGGTGTATCTGGATCGCGAAACAAAACTGTTCGGCAAGCCTGCTGATCGCACGGATGCCGCGCGAATGCTCACCGAATTGCAGGGCAAAACCCACGCGGTCATCACCGGCGTCTGCCTGCTGCATCTGCGCTCGCACCGGCAAATGATTTTCTCCGACTGGACGGATGTGACGTTTCATCCGCTGACCGCCGCTCAAATAAAAGATTACCTGGCGTTGATGAATCCGCTGGATAAAGCCGGCGCGTACGCGATCCAGGAACATGGAGAACGCATCGTCGCGAAAATCTCCGGCTCTTACACCAACGTCGTCGGACTGCCGGTGGAACGCTTGATTGAAAAACTCAATACATGGTGACGGTTGACCGGAACTTCAGGCGGGTTGAATAAATAAAAAACCGGAGACTGTGAAGTCTCCGGTTTGAAAAAATGATTCCCGATCAGGCTTTGGCAGGCTTCGTGGCGCGCTTGGTTGCGCGGGCATCGAACTGGACGGCGGACATCACGTTGGAGACGTGAACCGTGCCTTCGCGCTCGATGATCGCTCCCTGCGGATGCTGCTGGCTCTTGCGGGTGTGACGCTTCATCATCGCAACGCCCTCCACGACGACGCGATCCTTCTTGGGAAGAACCGAGATGATGCGACCGCGCTTACCTTTGTTGGAGCCTGAAAGCACCACAACCTCTTCGTTTTTCTTGACGTGAAAACTCTTCATAACTTCAAATCACTTCCGGGGCCAGCGAGATGATCTTCATGAACTTCTTGTCGCGCAATTCGCGAGCAACAGGTCCGAAGATGCGGGTACCCTTGGGGTTTTCTTCCGCGTCAATGATGACGCAGGCATTGTTATCAAAGCGGAGATACGAACCGTCGGAACGGCGGGTGATCTGGCGGGTGCGAACAACGACGGCGTTGTGAACCTCGCCCTTTTTCACCGTGCCATCCGGCGCGGCAACCTTGATGTGAACTTTGATCACATCGCCGATGCCAGCATAACGTTGGTTGCGACCCAACACGCCGATGTTCCAGGCCACTTTCGCGCCCGTGTTATCAGCTACATCAAGGCTTGAACGGATTTGTAACATAAAAATTTATCAGGCTGCCACGCGATCCAGATCGGTGTTCTTGACGACGACTTCCACCAAGCGCCAGCGTTTGAGCTTGGACAGCGGGCGGGTTTCTTCGATGCGCACCTTGTCGCCAACCTTGGCTTCAGACTTTTCGTCGTGTGCGTAAAACTTGGTGAAGGCAGTGACGACCTTCTTGAATTTAGGATGCGGGAAACGACGTTCCACACGCACCACAATGGTCTTCGCCATCTTGTTCGAGATTACGTCGCCCGTGCGTTCTTTGCGCGTGCCGCGTTTCTCGACCGTTTGATTCGCTGTTTGATCCATACAATGAAATTAAGCCGATTTTTTACTGCGGAGTTGTGACGAGCGAGTCTCAAGACGCGCGATGTCACGACGCAACGTCCGCAAACGCGCGGGCTTTTCCAATTGCGCGCTCGCCTGCTGCAAGCGGAGATTGAACATTTCCGTGCGCAAGTCCCGGCCCTTGGCCGCGAGCTCCACCTGCGTCATGTCTTTGATTTCCGAAAACTTCATAAACTTTTTTCCTTACGACGCCGCGTGTGCGTGACGTGAAATAAACTTTGTCTTGATCGGCAGTTTCGAGGCAGCCAAGCGCATACAATTACGCGCGACTGCTTCCGTC
>JANNAO010000176.1:0-7622 GCA_031384405.1 Verrucomicrobiota bacterium
CCCGTGGTGGATGCGGGCGGGTTGTTCAACTTCGCGCGCAACAGCGGGATGATTGCGAAGTAAAACTGTAGCGACGCTCTGTGAGCGTCGTCCCGGATTCCGGCGGTCACAGACCGCCGCTACAAAATGAATCTTCTTCCCTATCCCCGCTCGCTGAAACGGCAGACGGGGATTTTTGTTCTCCCGAAAACGCAACCGCTCTCAGGCATCGCATGGGTTCGCAGCACCAAAGTTCCCGACCATCCCGAAGGGTATTCACTGACCATTAACCAGCGCGGCATCCAAATCGAATACCGCGAGACGGGCGGCTTGCGCGCTGCCGGGGCGACGTTACGCCAACTGCTCCGCGAATACGGTCGTCGCCTGCCCTGCCTCAAGATTCGCGACTGGCCAGATTTCGCCCGGCGCGGCGTGATGCTCGACATCTCGCGCGGGCGTGTGCCGAAGCTGGAAACCTTGCTCGATCTCGTCGAGCGGCTGGCGGATTTTAAGATCAATGAGTTCCAGCTCTACACCGAACACACGTTCGCCTATCGAAATTACAAATCCGTCTGGCAAAGCTGGGGCGCACTCACGGCGGCGGAAATTCGCACGTTGGACGCGCGTTGTCGCGAACTGGGCATTGATCTCGTGCCAAATCAAAACTCGTTCGGTCACCTGCGCTATTTCCTCGAACATCCCAAGGTCAAGAAACTCGCCGAAGTGTCCGAACCGTACGAAGGTTCGACCGGTGATTTCCTGCGCTTCCCCACCACGCTTGCGCCCAACAATCCCGGCACGATCAAATTCATCCGCGAGCTTTACGACGAATTGCTGCCGAACTTCTCCAGCAAGTTTCTCAACGTCGGTTGCGATGAGACGTGGGATTTGGGTCGTGGCCAGAGCAAGAAACTCTGCGAGCGACGCGGCAAAGGTCGCGTGTATGTGGATTTCCTGAAACAGATTCAGCGCGAAGCCGCAAAGCGCGGTCGTCGCATGATGTTCTGGGGCGATATTATTTTGAATCACCCGGAGTTGATCAAGAGCCTGCCGAAAAATCTCATTGCGCTGAACTGGGGATACGAAGCCACGCATCCGTTCGAGAAGGAAGCCGCGACATTCGCGAAATCCAAAGTCCCATTTTACGTCTGTCCCGGCACGGCGACATGGATGACGTTGCTTGGTCGGCACGATACGGCCTTCGCCAATCTAAAGCTCGCCGCAGCCGCAGGACGCAAGCATGGCGCGATGGGTTATCTCAACACCGACTGGGGCGACGGTGGCCATCCGCAACCACTCGCCGTGAGCTGGCCGCTCTACGTCATCGGCGCGGCGCATTCGTGGTGCAGCAAGTCGTTTGATGAAAAACTTCTCGTGCCCGTGTTGAGTCGCGATGTTTATGAAGACCCGACGCAGAACATGGCCAAAGCTGCCCTCGCGCTCGGCTTCGCGCATAGGAAGTTTGATTATCTCGAGTCCAACATCACGCCGTTCGGCGCGGTCATTGCCGCGCCGCCGCCGGAGACGCGTGAATTGTTTTGTCGCAGCGGGCTGAAGTATTACGCGCGGATCAACACGAAGAATATTCTGGAAGCGCAGGCTGAAGTCGCAAAGCACCGCGCGTTACTGGCGAAATCAAAACCCGATTCCGAATCCGGCGCGACTTTGAAACTCGAACTCGATCTCGCCGCGCGGATGGCTGCTGAATCTTGCAACATCATGCTCTGGCAAAAAGCTATCGCCGCTGAAAACACGAAGGATACAAAGCGTCTCGCAAAAGCTGGCATCGCGGCATTGCAGAAGATCGAACGCGACTTCAATCGTTACTGGCCTTCACGCAACAAAGCCATTACGGCAAAGTGTTCGTCGTTTCTGAACTGGCGAATGGACGATTACCGTCGTGGCAAACTGCATTTCCCGCCGGAAGTCGCGCGAGTCACCAAGGCGAAGACTTACGCGGCGGAATAGTGGGGCAGGCATCTTGCCTGCCCAGTAAGGCGAACGAACTTCAACCCGCGCCAACAAAATCACGCGCATTCACCCACAGCAGGACAGGCAAGATGCCTGTCCCACTAGCTGATCAGAACGCAGGCGTCACTTCGATCTTCTTGCCCGGCGCGGCAACCACATCTTCGCCTTGCGCCCAAACGGTGTCGTTGAGCAGCAACTTGAACTGGAGCTTGTCGGTGGCAGGCACGGCCAGACGCCATGTCTTTTGGTCCACGTTCTCCAATTGCACGCCGCGTTCCCACGACAACCCTGCGCCTTGACCGCGCACAAAAAGATTGTTGCCGAAGCCGACATCAATCTTAGCTTCGATGACGATGGGGGCAGCAGCGGTGACGATCTGTGTTTTAGAAGACACAGGCGACGCAGCTTTAACCGGAGCTTTCGCGACTACGGGTGTGATGACAGCAGCAGGTGCTTTTGCAGCGACAGGTGCGATGGTGGGTGCGGAGGTTTTCTTTACGATTTTTTTCATACGGTTCACGGGGTTCAATTTCGTTCGGTTCGGTTCATTAACTTCCACGCTGGTCAACGTGCGACAGCGGTGATCTCCGGGATAAGGGGAACACCGCGCAACAGCCGGATAAAAGCTACGACCGTGCCAGAGGCGCTTGCCAGCGGGGGTTCGCAATCGCAGGAAGCGCGACTGCCTAACCACTGAAGAGTCCCAAATCAGACGCGCGTTGTCAATTGAACGCCTAGTCGCAACAGATTCTTAACATTGCTGTCACTTTGCGACTCGGCATAGATGCGAAGAATCGGCTCCGTGCCCGAACCGCGCAGCATGAGCCATGAGCCGTCTTGCGAAACGAACTTCACGCCGTCGTATGATTTCACGTCTGCCAGCGGCGAGCGCAACAGTTTAGCGGGAGGATTCGTTTTCAAGAACTCCATGAGCGCGCCGCGTTTCTCCAATGGGAAATGCGCGTCAACGCGACCGTAACGATGCGGGCCGAATTGTTTTTCCAGATGCGCCACGAGTTTGTTCACCGACGTGCGCTCGACAGCAAGCATCTCCAGCAACATCAAGCCGGAGGCGATGCCGTCGCGTTCGGGGATGTGTCCAGGGAAACCGATCCCGCCACTTTCTTCCGCGCCAAGAAGGACGTTTCCCTTGAGCATCTCGGCACAGATGTATTTGAAACCCACACCGGTCTCGACGAGTTCGATGCCATACGCCTCGCACATCTTGTCCACCATCGAAGTGGTGGTGAGTGCCTTGATCATGCGTCCGCGACCGTGGCGATTCACGAACAGGTGGCGCAGCAACAAACAGATCAACGTGTGCGTGGTGAGATAATTCCCGCGTCCATCCATGGCGCCCACGCGATCCGCATCGCCATCCGTGACGAGACAAAGATCGTGTGGATGTTTGCGAAGGTAAGCCTGGCTGCGACCGTAGTTGGACTCGATGGGTTCGGGATTGATGCCGCCAAAGAGCGGATCGTGAGTACCGTTGAGCGTGGTAACTTTGCAAGTCGTGCCCGCGAGCAGTTGCTCGAAGCAACCCGCACCAACGCCGAACAACGCTTCGTGCGCGAATCGCAACTTGGACTTCGCGATGAGTTTGAAATCCACGAGCCGCTTGAGCGCAGCGTAATGCGCAGGGCGAACATCCTTCACCACGACTTGCTTCGACTTGATCGCATCCGCGAGTTTGACGCTGCGGATGGGATTTTTGTCGAGCCAACCTTCCACGCCTTTGCACGTTTCAGGATCGCTCGAGCCGCCGTAGTGGGACTTGAGTTTGAATCCGTTGAAGATGGGAGGATTGTGGCTCGCCGTGATCATCACGCCACCGACGGCGCGCTGGGCTTTGACGGCAAATGAAACGGATGGCGTTGGCGTCGGCTCTGGCGTCAACGTTGAGGAGAAGCCATTGCCAGCGAAAACTTCCACTGCGCGAGCGGCAAATTCCCTGGAGAGAAACCGCCGGTCGTAACCAACGACAATTTTTCTCTCCGCGCCGGCAACCGGATTCGCGTCCCAGTAATCCGCCGTGGCCTGTGCCACGCGCGCGACGTTCGCAAATGTGAAATCCTCCGCGATGACCGCGCGCCAACCGTCTGTGCCGAATTTGATGCTCATGAAAAATTAGCCTTTGAGATCCGCCAGAGCGGGATCGTTCTGGTGAACAATCTTCCGCATCTTGGCCACTGCCTGTTTCAAACTGTGCGCCGCAAACAGCGCGCTGCCGCTCACAAATACATCCGCGCCAGCTCCCGCACATTCGCCCGCTGTCTTGAAGTTGACCCCGCCGTCCACGCCGATGGTGTAGCGCAGACTGCGTTCGCCACGCCACGCATTCGCCTGCTGAATCTTCGGCAGTGTCTCGTAGATGAATTCTTGTCCGCCAAATCCGGGATTCACCGTCATCACCAGCAAGTGATCAATCTTGTCGAGATACGGTTTGACCAGACTGATGTCCGTGGGCGGGTTGATGCAGAGTCCGACTTTTTTGCCGAGCTTTTTGATCTCCCAGATCAGCGGCGTGACGGCGTCGCCAAGTTCGACGTGGATGGTAATCATGTCCGCGCCAGCTTTGGCAAAGGGTTCGAGCAGAATCTTCGGCTTGCTGCACATCAGATGCACGTCGAAGAACATCTTTGTGAGCGGACGGAGAGTTTTTACAACATGCGGTCCAAAGGAAATGTTGGGGACGAAGTGCCCGTCCATGATGTCGAGGTGCAGCCACTCCGCGCCGGACTTGGACGCGCGATCTGTGTCCTTGGCAAAGTTTCCGTAGTCGGCGGCGAGCAGCGACGGCGCGATGATCATGCGCGTGAAGAGTAGTGGATGCGGGATGAAGGATGGAAGATTGAAAATGACTTTGTTGAGCGCGTCATTCTCAATCCTCAATCGCCTGCATCAGGCGGCGGGTGCAGGTGACGGTGTTCCCAATCCCGGCAACGTTGGCGGCACAATTTTCGGAGGCGGCTCCGGCAGCGGTGTTCCCGCTGGCGCGCCGATCATCGGGCCGGGATCGCTCGGTTTTTCCGGCGGTGTGAACGTGCCATTCTTGATGATGTCCTGCACTTGAGAACCATCGAGCGTTTCATACTCCAGCAACGCTTTTGCGATGAGTTCAAGTTTGTCACGGTTCGTCTCAATGATGTCCTTCGCCTTGCGATAGGCTTCATCAATGATCCGCTTGACCTCGTTATCAATCGCCTGAGACGTCTGCTCGCTGTATTCCTTGCCGCGCATCATGTCGCGTCCGAGGAAAACATATTCCTGCGCTTCGCCGTAGAGAACCATGCCGAGTTTGTCGCTCATGCCGTAGTGCATGACCATCGCCTTCGCCATGCTGGTGGCCTGTTGGATGTCACCAGCGGCACCGGTGGAGATGTCATCGGAAACAATTTCCTCTGCGATGCGTCCGGCCATCGTGACTGCAATCGTGTCCAACATCTCTTTGCGGCGACGGCTCAGAATGTCGTCCTTGGGCAGGAACATCGTCGCGCCGAGTGCTTGACCGCGCGGGATGATGGTGACCTTGTGAAGTGGATGCGTGTGCAACAACACGACGTTGACAAGCGCGTGACCGGCTTCGTGCCACGCGGTGAATTTCTTATCCTCGTCGGTCATCGCAAGGCTGCGGCGTTCGCGTCCCCAGCGGACTTTATCACGCGCTTCTTCGAGTTCCAACGCGCCGATGCCCTTCTTGTTGGTGCGAGCCGCAAGCAACGCAGCTTCATTCAAAAGATTGGCGAGTTCAGCACCAGAGAAACCAGGCGTGCCGCGTGCGATGACAGAGAGATCAACTTCCGGCAACAGCTTCACGTTCTTGGCGTGGACTTTCAAAATAGCCTCGCGTCCGCGCACGTCGGGAAGATTGACGGTGACTTGACGATCAAAGCGGCCCGGTCGCAGCAACGCCGGATCCAGCACGTCGGGACGATTCGTCGCCGCGATGATGATGATGCCTTCTTGCGTGTCGAAGCCATCCATCTCCACGAGCAACGCATTGAGCGTCTGTTCGCGTTCGTCGTTACCGCCGCCAAGTCCGTGACCGCGTGAGCGACCCACAGCGTCAATTTCATCAATAAAGATCAGGCAGGGCGTCGCCTTGCGCGCTTGCTCAAACATGTCGCGCACACGGCTCGCGCCGACGCCGACAAACATCTCCACGAAGTCCGAACCGCTGATGCTGAAGAACGCAGCGTCCGCCTCGCCTGCGATGGCTTTCGCCAACAATGTTTTTCCCGTGCCGGGAGAACCGATCATCAACACACCTTTCGGAATGCGACCGCCGAGACGTTGAAATTTCTTCGGGTCTTTCAAGAACTCCACAAGTTCGGAAACTTCCTCGATGGCTTCCTCCACGCCCGCGACATCTTTGAACGTGATTTTATTCCGCTCCTTGGCGAGCAGCCGCGCCTTGCTCTTGCCGAAACTCATGGCGCCCTTGCCCGCCATACGGATGGGGCGGATGAAGAAAAACCAGATGAAGAAAATGAAACTGCCGAAGATGAGGATGTTCATCCCGATGTTCAAAAGCAGAACACTGTTCTCGTGTGGTGAGATGGCTTCAATCGCGAGCAACTTGTTCTCGATGGCTTCGGTCAACCGCGCTTCGGCACGGAATGCGATCTCGACAGCTTTGCCGTCCGCACCAAGCTTCTTCTCGCCAGTATCCTTATCCAAATCGAAATAACTTCCGCGCACCTCCGTCAACGCACCGCCCGTCGAACTATAATTGATCGTGGCCGTGGCGATGAGATTGGAGCCGACCTTCTGCATCAACTCATAATGCGTCAGCTTCGCGGGTGGCGTCTGGCCAAACTTACCCTTCATCGTGAACAAGAAACCCATTATCACGATGATCGCGATCCAGACCATGATCGTGCCGGGCTGCATCTTGCCGCCGCCCAGCTTGCGTGAGTTCTTGTCGTCGTCTTTGATTTTATTTTCGTCAGCCATGATCTTTTAATTTAACGCAGGGGAAAAATTAACATGATGAAACCACCCCCGCAATCCAGTAGTTCCAGCAGCTTCATTGCCGTATCCAACGCCAAACCAGCCGTCGCCCCGTCTGTTTTCCCAGCTTGAACCGTTCGCCTATCCGCAACCCTTCGACCCAAAAGACCTCTCCGCGTTCAGTTGTGGCCACAATCAATTCCCGACGACGCGCCGCCGGAATCTTCTGGTTCGTGAACCAATCCTGCAAGCTTACCGCCGACTTCATCCCGATGGGATGGAAACGATCGCCAGCCTGCCAGTGCCGCAAAATGATCATCTCGCCGACCTTTTCTGCATCGAACATCTCCGCCCCCGGGACGCCTCTTTGAATTTGATAATTTCCATCCGTCGCGAACGCCCACGAGAAGTGCGCGCCTGAGAACTCCGCTTTTCCTGTTCTGTTGCCGAGTTGGATTTGCCTGATGCCAGCCTTGAACCCGATATCTCGTGGCAAAACTTTTTTTACTTCGCCGCTGTCGCCCGACTGCACCCACACTTCTCGCCCAACCGAAATACTTTTTCCCGGCTCAACTCGCAGCGATTCGATCAGATCAAAGTCCACCATCACGCCCATCTGTTGCAACTGGAGTTGAATGATCCGTCGTTGAACGGCGACGGGACATTCCCGGAACAAAACTCCCGCCTGAGAATCGCTGGTGGGGCGCGTCACTCCG
>JANNAO010000197.1:0-3849 GCA_031384405.1 Verrucomicrobiota bacterium
TGCCGCCCGGAAAGGGGCGTGGATTTCTGTGCGTCTCTCGAATCTCCTGTGTCGTGCGTTGCTCGTGCGTTTCTTTCCGCCGGGCACGGATGCCCGGCTCTACGGCAGGCACGGATGCCTGCCGCTACAATCGCGCCGCACCGCCAGTTCTATTTCGGAGTTTGGGATTAGCTCTAATGCCTTTCGGAAATTCCACGCGGACGGAGCACCGGTCTGCGACCGGCTTACGTGTGGATGGATGCGGGTGCTGCCACACTTCACAGGAACACCACACGGACCGAATGTTTCCAGCCGCAAAGCCGGTCGCAGACCGGCGCTCCGTCACTGTCACAGCCCAGACGTTCAGGAATTTCCGAAAGGCATTAGGATTAACTCACGACCTTCAACACCGGCGGCGGCTGGATGCGAAACGGGTTGTGGTCGAACCCCTGCCCTTCCAGCCACGCGAGCCACGTCTCGATGAGTTTCAACACCACGGTCAAATCCAGTTGCCAATGCGTCGCCGGATATTTGGTAAGGTTGGTTCGCGCCAGCTTGAACAACGCGGCGGACGGTCGCAGCCGTTCCTTTTGCAGATGCACAAACGCCCCGGCGAGTTGGATGAGTCCTTTGAAAAAATCTCCATCCGGCCCACGCCGGTCTGCAAGCCAGAGTTCTTCGAGTACGTCATGCGCTTCGTAAAACTCCTGTCGGTTGAAGCAATCAAAGTAACCGAGATAGTACGCGCTCAGTTCGCCGCCCTGAAATGCCGCGATGCGTTCCGCAATCTTTCCGCTCTTTTTGCTCATGGTAAAACAACCGGGTTCTAACCGCTAATCTGCGCTAATCACCGCTGATCTTTAGGGACTGATAACCAACGCACGTCCTTATCTTATCAGCGCAGATTAGCGTTTATCAGCGGTTCAAAGTTCAACGCTCCAGCAACGTCGTCACCACCTTCGTCGTCCACTCGCCACGATTGTTCCGATATGCTCCACGCATCCAGACGAGCGCGGTGAGTTTCTCTTTCGAGATCGGCACGAGCGGACGAAGATTATCCATCGTCGAGTTGGCAGTGATGGGCGTCCACGACCACGTCGCGCCGCCGTCTTTTGTTTTGCCACGGAACAGTTCGTGATGGCGCTTACCGTCCGAAGTGCTGATGAGTGGCTTGCCCGTCGTCATATCGGCGTCGCTCGAAAGATAAACCACACTCGTATCCTGCGGATCAATCGCGCCCAGTCCGGTGTAATCATCCTCACCAGGATAAAGCCGCTTGCCCGCGTAGGCGATCTCATGCTCGGTCCATTTCTTCCCATCCCAGCACGCGTAATGAAAACGGTGATCGTTCCCGCCCTGCCCTCGCGGTAAATTTCCACCACCCACCTGCACGGTGAACAACACGACTGGCTTATCCCTTTTATCGAGATGAATGTCCGTCATCCACGCGACGTGATTCGAGCCGCCTTGGTAGATGCGCGTCATGTCCCACGCGCGCACCTCGCAGTTCGTTGTGGTCGAAAGCGGCGCGATGACTCTCCCGTCGCTGTGATGAATCTTTCCGTCGCGAACAAACGCGTGATACAGACTGTTGTCGAAATTACGCGGATGATCTTCCGTGGCGACGAAGTGGATCGTGTCACGGTTGTTTGAGATATATTTCGTGTAAGGGCTGTAACCATCGCGCCCCACGTAAAGTTTCCCGCCATAACGCCACGTCCGACCGTCGTCGTCAGATATTTGATAGTTCGGATCAAGTCCGTGGTTGCGCGAGAAAAGATACGTGCGGTTGTTTTCCTTCGAGAGCCGGATGGGGTTGCAGTAAGTGAATGTATCGTTGTTGCCCCACGAATCTTTTTTGCGCTCAACGCCGGGAGTATCGAATGTCTTTGCCTCCTCCCATGTGAACGGATCGCCGGGGGTTTTCGAGATGCGATAATACATCTTCAACTCCTGCCCGTGCTTCGAGTATCCGGCGAAATACCGGCCATCGCGCAGCACCAGCAGTCCGGGATTGTTGTGGTCGTCCTGCTCGAAATGCTCGGCCAGAACCATGTTCGTCACCGCGCCCGATTTGATGTCCAGCACGGACAACTGCACGTCACCCCAACCGGGTAGCGTGTTGTCCCCGAACTTCCCATTCGCGCGCACCGAGCCGACGATCAATCTGCCCTTGTCCACGATCACGCGTTCATCCATGAACCACGACCACGCGCCGTTGTCGTTCAACTCATGGAACTGCCCGCGAACATAATTCGTGAGCGAAGTCTGTTCTGCGGCCATCGCCGATGTCGCCACCCACCCGGCGGTCATCAACACCATGATCCGTTTGATGAAATCAATTTGCATCGCGAATCAATGCGGTTTTGTCCCGTTTAACTCAAGGCAATATGTTCCGGGCAAAAAAACTGAGCGCATCCCAGCATCTTGCCGACTCTCATTAGCACCGGGCTTCAGCCCGGTGTGAGGCGTCCGGAAAGGCACAACCGTTTCAACGGTTTTAGGAGTGTGGAATGGATCGCGTCACGAAAACGGTTGAAACCGTTCTTGGCTCACCCGCCCGCACAACACCCGGATGAGTCCGGGTGTTAATGAGAAAATACCCGCTGCACAGAGAAATTGAGAAGCGCTTTTCCGCCCGGACAGAAAAAACCTTTTGACAGATTCCCACCTCGTCGTTAATTTCTGTCCAGACAGAAACGTCTGAATTATGCCAACTCTCTCGACAGTCCAACAAAAGTTCATCCTCCACTGGGGCGAGATGGGGATTCGCTGGGGCATCAACCGCACCGTGGCACAGATTCACGCGCTGCTCTTCATTTCACCCAAGCCGATAAACGCTGAGGAGATTGCCGACACGCTCGATGTCGCCCGCTCGAACGTCAGCAACAGCCTCAAAGAACTCCAAGGCTGGGGCATCGTGAAGCGCGTCCATGTGCTTGGCGATTCGCGCGATCATTTCGAGAGCATGAAGGACGTGTGGGAAATGTTCCGCGTGGTGTTGGACGAACGGAAGAAGCGCGAGATTGATCCCACCGTTGCCCTGCTCCGCGATTGCGTGGCCGAAGCGCACAAGGACAAGGAGACGGACGAATACACCGAGCAAAAGCTCCAGGAACTTGCGGACTTCTTCGAGGTGACCACCGCGTGGTATGGGCAAATCCGCCTGTGGCCGACGGGCGCGCTGACCAAGTTTGTGAAAGCCAGCGACAAGATCAGGAAACTGTTGGGCATCGGCGGGTAGTCCCCGCCCTTTTTATTTGGAGAACAATTTCTGTGAATACGGAAATGACAGACAAAGACGCCAAGCAACCCACCGCCGGTTGGGTTTGCTACGACGCTGAGTGCGTGTTCTGCCTGCGTTGGCTGCACCGCGTCGAACACCCACTGCTTCGGCGCAGCTTTGGCTTTGTCCCGCTCCAAGCAACGTGGGTCAAAGCAAAACTCAACGTCCCCGAAGTGGAGTTGCTGAATGAGATGCGCCTGCTGCTGCCCGACAACCGCATCCTCGGCGGAGCAGACGCCGCCGTAGTTTTGGCGCGATACATCTGGTGGCTTTGGCCGCTTTGGCTCGCCAGCAAAATCCCCGGCGCGATGCCGCTCCTCCGCGCTGGCTATCGTTTTATCGCGAGGAATCGCTACTGCATCGGTGGCAGTTGTTCGTTGCCACGCCGCACAAGTCCGCTGGATTGGCTACCAGTCGTGCTTTTGCCTGCCGCAACACTCATTGCCCGCGACCATTTGCCGAACTGGGTTTTCATGTGGCTGTTCGTCACAGCAATGTTCGCTGGTTGCAAATTCCTGACATGGCGAAGCGCACAAACTCGCCCCACGAAGATCACACGAACACTCGGCTATCTGTTCGCCTGG